>JAITQV010000589.1 GCA_031288765.1 Planctomycetaceae bacterium | reverse complement strand
TTTAATTGAAGAAATAACCAAAACAGGTAAATTTTCTGAACTTCTTTTGTCAGAACAGATTGCAATATTTTTCCGAAAAATTCACAAACTGGATACGAAAACTCTTTCGCAAGAAAAATTTGATTTGCTAAAAGAAGAAGCGAAAAAATGTAATAGTCTATTTAAATTGGGGGGAAATTGAGTAATTCATTTCATTTAATATTATGTCAGACACGAATCTCATAGTTTCGGTATTTTGTAATTATTCCGCTGAAGAATTAAAATTTTTTTGCCCCCCCGATATTGAAATATCAGAATAAAACGGTATCCTATTGTAATTGTTGAATTGCTTACTGACGACGGCGGTAATTCGGTCAATGCAAATGGGGACTGGTTTGGCATGATTGAAATTCACTGTTCCATTGTATAATTGCTGATGATTATTGATGATTGCCGATTTTATAGCTGTTACTCAATTTTATAAGGAGTTAAAATGGCTCTTTCACTCACAAAAGGACAGAAGATTTCGTTGGAAAAAGAAAGCGGCGGCGGAAAAGTTACCGCTCAGATTATGTCAAAAGTTTATCGTCACAACAGTGAATGGAAAATGGCTGCCATCGGCGAACCCGCCAATGGTCGGACATTTCATGATATTCTGCCTAATATTGTTCCTTACCTTTAATTTTTTTAACCTCCTTACACGAAAGGAAAATGTACGATGAAAAGAACAAGTTCGAGGGGTTTTGACAGTGAGTACCTTGCTGAAGTTGTCAAATCAATTTTGAAGAATGGTTTCGTTTTTGACACCGATATTGAGAAACTCCGACTCATGATTTACGCTTACGACAAAGATGTCGTTACGAAAGAAGAGGCGGAAGCGTTGTTTAAAATCAACGACGGTGTGAAAAAAAGCACAGCCAATACCATCAGCTGGCCTCTGTTGTTTACGGAAGGTGTCAGCGATTATCTTCTGACCGACGAAACCTCTCCGGGTGTTGTCGATGAAGAAGAAGGCGCATGGCTCATTCGGAAACTCAGCAAAAGCGGCGACAAACTCCACGCCAGCGAAAAAGAGTTACTCAAAATACTCAAAGAAAAAGCAACGTCATTACCGCCGGCACTCCTGGAAAAATGCAAAGAATGGGGTGTCTGAAAATGACTCGTAACAATTAGGAACAAAACAAAATGAAATACAGTGTTGTTTTGTTCCTGTTACGTTGTAAAATTATTAACTAAATTATTAAGGGAAGTTCTAAAAACTCCGGTTTCAGACAAAACAATGTTCAAAAAATACAAAAAATACCTTGTTTTTTTAACTTTGTGCGTTTTGAAAAAGGTGGTTTTTAGAAGTTCCCTTAATTTATTATTAACTATTAACTACTAACTATTAACTAATTATGGCTATTTCATTGACAAAAGGCGCTAATGTTTCCTTGAGCGATACGGTTCCGGGGTTGAACAAAATCAAGATTGGTCTTGGTTGGGATGTTCGTGTTACACAGGGAACGGGATTTGATTTGGATGCTTCGGCTTTTTTGCTGGGCGAGTCCGGAAAAGTCCGTAGCGAAAGCGATTTCATTTTTTACAATCAGTTGAAATCAAAATGCGGCAGTGTTGTCCATGCCGGCGATAACCGAACCGGTGAAGGTGATGGAGATGACGAAGAAATCTCCGTAACTCTAAATCTGGTGCCGTCGGATGTACAGAAAATCGTATTTACGGTTACAATTCACGAAGCCGAAACACACGGACAAAATTTCGGTCAGGTTAATTCTGCATTCATTCGGATTGTCAATAATGACGACAACGAAGAAATCGCACGGTTTGATCTTTCCGAAGATGCCAGTACGAGTACGACAATGATTTTCGGCGAAGTGTATCGGCATAACGGTGCGTGGAAATTCCGGGCTGTTGGTCAAGGTTTAGCGGGCGGTCTTGAAGCGATTGCCAAACATTTTGGTGTACCGCTTTAAACTTTGCAATCTTGCAGCGGAATTTTACTAAAAGTTTGTCCTCACAACGTAACGTTTTACTGAAACGTTGTGTGGCAATACCGACTTGTCCCTGTTTACAGGTAGGAATTAAAGATCAATTCAATCGTTGCGGAATATTTTACCGTTGTTAATTTGGTTCACTATCAATAGTTGTCGATGTAATGTTTCGATAAAACATTGCCCAATTTTGGGTTGTTGCCGCATTGAAGAGATGCTCAAATTACACTTGCATTCGGTAATGGCGGTATTTCTTCCGCCGATAAGTTTCGGAAAACACCTATCGAAATAAACACGGCAATAAACGTTGCGGCAAAAAATGTTAAAATAAATTTCATTTTTCCGGTTTTTCAACGATGAAATCAAAAGTTCGTTGTTTGCCTACTTCTGCTGTCAAACCGGAGGTGGCAACATTCGTGTATTTGTCGTCAACATGTTTGACAATCACTCTGTCATTTTCGGTATCTTGTGTTTCTTCCATTCCTGCTAATCGTACCTTGTACGATCCGGGCGGAATACCGTCACCGCTCTTGATGCCGCCGAGATTAAACTTACCTTCGGTGTTGAGTTGACCGAAGTATTGTTCTTTGTCGTTCTCAAAAATAACGGAACCAATTGTTAATGGCGAACCGTCGGCATATTTCACCGTTCCCGTTACGTTTGTTTTATTTGAACAGCCGGAAAGGACAAGAATTAACGTACAAATTGATAGAAAAAATATTTTATTCATTTTGTAAAAAGTGAAAGCGGATAAAAATTGATGGAGAAGAGAACAGGACGATAAAAACCGATACAGTTTATCTGCTTTTTACTCCTGTTCCCTAGTTATTTACGGAACACTCACGGAATCACCATCTTCGACATCAGCAAGACAAAACATAATGTAGTCTCGTACTGTTTTAGATATTGCCTTAACGGAACCGTCGCCCAATGCAAATTGAACAATTCCTGAATGATAACTGCCCGGTCCATAACCGTCGTTTGGTCGGCATTCACTAGGACCGTCAACAATTCCGCCGTTCGGCAGTGAACCGTCCACAGCAGAACAGTAGGTTGGATCAGTGGTCAAGAGACCTCCGGCAAATATCCGAAAGTTTATTGGCATTGCTCCCCAGCGATTATTACCGGTTATCAAAAAAGAGCAGTCAACCGTTTTGACTTTTGACCAATTTCCGGTTCCTTCCTCACATTCACCGATACGGCTTACCGGAATATGCCGTTCACCGAACAGAAGTTGATTACTTGTTCCATCTTTCCAGCGGGAGGTCTTTGATTTCAAAATTGCTGTGTTGAAATCACCGGCAGTTCCCATTTCCGGCACCACAAACGGACCCGCAGGAACACCGTTTGTATTGTTTCCTATTGACTTAAAATAGGGTCGGGCATTGTTATAAGTATCAACAGTATTCCACCATCGTCCACCGGGTTGAGTTTTTTGATCGGCGGGAAGTGTTGCATTACGAACAGTATGGTAAATGATCATACCGTAATCGCCTAACGGTCCTGGTTGGTGTGTACTGTCGGTATAGTGAACCCCGGCACGCCGTGTCGGACATTTCGCAAACGGTAAAGTACCCAATCCCTTGTGTTCTTCATCACTGAATGAAGCCCAAAGGGTTTGAAACTGAGCATTAAACCCTTTTTGCGTTCCGTTTTCGGCATTAGCGATGTGGTCATAGAACACCTGTTGTTCTGTGTAGGGCAACAGTGAAATGAACACACTGCCACGCCTATCATCGAAGAATGCCGGCGGTAACGCATTACGGGCATCGTGATGCGTGTGAACGGCTAAACCCCATTGTTTCAAATGGTTACTGCATTGCATTCGCCGTGCAGCTTCTCTCGCCGCCTGTACTGCCGGAAGTAGTAATGCTATTAGTACACCAATAATTGCAATCACTACTAAAAGTTCTACCAAAGTAAAAGCCTGTTTTTTCATTGGAATATCTCCTGATAATTTAATGAGTTAATAAAAAATGGACAACGGATAATTAGAGACTGATTGTTGATAAATTCTTCTTGCCGGGTTAGGCAATACTTGTGAATTATTAATTTGTTAACGTTATTTTTTAAATTACTTTTCTTTGCGTTCTTTACGGTAACGAATCACTTTCGTTACCGGCAACGGTGGTACCGGCACACCATACTACAGGGTTAATGTTCGCCGAAAGGAATCGCGCCGAACCATCGCATTTTGATGTGTTGAAACCGCCCGGATGGTAGGCGAAGAAGGCAAAGTTCTTGCAGTAATTTGTAATCGTACTACCGGCTACTGTTGGAAAAACTGTCATATCACCTTTTATACATTCCGAATACCGCAGAAACAAAAACGGAGCCGAAACGTTAATACTGTGCGAATTGATAAAGTCGCCTGCACGTCCGTAACCCCAGAATGTTCCGTGGTTCATTTCCGTTGCTTTACGGTCACGGTGAATTTCACCGATAACTATTGTGTTACTTGTTCCATCGGTAACACTTACCATTGATTCCCACGGTAAGGTTTGAACAGTAGTTCCGGTATTAACAGACTCACCGGAAAGATGTAACACACCGCGCCAACCCTGATTAAGATTGCCGGATGGATCGAAACCGCTGGTAGTGCTGAACAATCGATCTTGTCCTGTTGTTTGACCGCCGATTGCCCGATAACTTGAGGTTGCTCTATCCACGTTACCTGATTTCCATGGACGGAACACATCGCCCCCCATTTCGTCGGTTGGACAGTTATAGACATCTAAACTTGTTCCAACGACCTTGCAGTTTTGATATTCTACGGTATCAACAGCTGGTGCAGGACGATCATCACTGATACAGTTTGCCAACGTAAAACTGTACTGTTGAAACAAAGTTTGTTGTTCGACAAACGGCAGAATTGACAGTTGCCATGTTGACCAGATTTCCCGTGCATCATCAAGATTGTTATCGTTATTCAATCTGGGATGTGCAATCCGAGCGGCGGGAAACGAGTTGTTAATGTCGTGGTAGTTGTGCAGTGCAAGACCAAGTTGCTTCATCTTATTGGTACATTCCATCCGCCTTGCTGCTTCTCGTGCTGCT
>JAITQV010000530.1 GCA_031288765.1 Planctomycetaceae bacterium | reverse complement strand
CCTGAGACGTTGGTCATAATGAAAACGATCTTGGGGAGATAAATGAATCATAAGGTACAAATTATAGAAAATAAAACTAAATTCGTAAAGACCACTTTTTTAAATAGACAGGTACCATTAAAGGTACCGGAAAAGGTCCCATTTACAATATGAACGGTTATCTCGGTTTCGCAACTTTCGAAATCAAAAACGCTCTGCCCGATTGGGACGCAACATTGATTGGGATCCGAAAACAGAAAAAACCGGCGACTCCGAATCCATGACTTTCCTCGCCCGTGAACAACGAAAAGGTTATGAAAGTCCCGACGTGTGATTCGGAATTACAAAACAACTTTTTCCATTTATGAATTTTCGTAGTAAAATATGAATTTCAGAAAAGATTTTTCGTTTATTTTGTTTTGTCCTTTATAAAAGGCAGAACAATAATCCGTTTCAACAATAATAAAACCATTTTACCCTTAAAATTCCTATGACAAAAAAACTGATTTTAACATTTTGTTTAACTTTGGCGGTATTCGTTGTTTTTTCGGTATCAATGCTATTGGCGCAAGATACGAAAAAAGTAAAAATACTTTGCTATTCACGTTCTTCCGCATGGCAACATGAACCGACGGAATTACTTCCCGACGGTAAAACAACCATTTTCGGTAACGCGTTACGAGCCTATTTTTCGGATAAAAAAATTCCGGTTGAATTGGTTGAGACTCATGACGGACGTGTTTTCGATGACAACCTCAATCAATACGATGCGTTTATTTTTTATGCGTGCGGTAATTTGCTTGCCGATAAAAAAGATGAACCCGAAACATCGCATGCCATGTCTCAAAAAGGTCTGAAACAATTTTTTGATGCGGTTCGTTCCGGTAAAGGATTGGTCGGTATCCATTCCGCAACAGATACCTTCTGCGATTTGAAGGACGAAAACGGCGAAGATCTTTACACAAAATTGATTGGAGCGAGATTTGTATCACATGGTCCGATGCAGTTTGGAACGCTTACCGTTACGGAGCCGGTTGAATTGCCCTGGCTTAAAGAAACCGGGAAGAAAATAACCAATTTCGAAGAATGGTATGCGATGAAAGAATTTAACAAAGATATTCATGTCTTACTCGTACAACAATTAACAGCGTTAGAGGGTGATTGTTACAAACGGTCGCCTTATCCTTCGAGTTGGATACGAATGGAAGGAAAAGGACGGGTTGCTTATTCTGCTTATGGTCATGCCATTCCGTTTTGGAAACATCCTGAGAATGTGCGAAAAATCGGCGAATTGGTCGAATGGTCTCTGGGACATTTTGATCTTGATACAACGCCTAATATTGAAAAAGTTACACCTAAATACGGTGATGTAAAATAAATGTAACTGTTCACACATAATGAAAGAAAACAGTAATTGTCTATTTATTAACCACTGAATACACAAAATACACGGAATTTGTAATAGTAATAATGTTTACGTACAACTTTAAGGTTAGTTTATTTATAGGAAATCGGACACAAAAATGTTTTTTGTTATTGCATTCATTTTGTATCCTCAAAAAATAAACTTGTGATCTTATCAATTGACTAATGTCCGTGTATTCTGTGGTTCATAAAAATAGACAGTTACTTAAAACCGTCGGGAATAATTTCACGGAAAAAACAAGTTTTATAACCTTCGTGACAAGCGGTGCCGCTAATTTGTTCGACTTTGAGGAAGATGGTATCGATGTCGCAGTCAAGAAATACACCGGAAACTTTCTGAACATTTCCGCTTTCTTCCCCTTTTCGCCACAATTTATTCCGGCTGCGGCTGAAATAAACGGCGTTACCGGTTTTTAAGGTTTCGTTGTAGGCTTCTTCATTCATGTAAGCTAACATCAATACTTCGTCGGTTGCCGCGTCCTGTGTAACAACAGGCACAAAATTATTGCATTTCGCAAAATCAGGGCGTAATGAATTATTCATAGTAAACACAAAAAGTTAAGGCTGTTAAAATCATGAATGTGAATTGTAGTCCAAATAGAAAATTCGGACAAGCCTCTACTCCGAAAAACCTGCAAACTTTGTGGAGAGTGGAGAGTTGATAATTCGCAAGCGGAGTTATTGCCGCAACATGCTAATTCCGCTTGCGAACTATGTATCTATTCAGTGGCTTGTTGGACAATGTCACGGTCAGGTAGGCAACTGTTCACCAATCTTATAATTAGTATCTGTTGATTTTACGGATTTGCGGGTTGTTATTGTTTCGGTATATTATATTTTGTATCGATAATATACTCCGGTTGATATTATGTATAGGGGTAGGGGTACTTGACGGAAAATTTTGATCGATTACAATTGATTTTCGTAATTTTTTAGTTTCTCAATTTAACATTTTTTTTACGAGGAGAGTTACAGTGCGAAAATATTTTGTGGAAAATTTTTCGCACTGTAACTCTCCTTATAAAATTGGAAACTGTAGAATGGGAAATTGAGAAACTAAAAGTTTACGAAAAACAATTGTAACCGATCCGAAATCCCCATCAAATACCCCTACCCCTATACATAATATCAACCGGAATATATTACCGATACAATAATATATCGAAACAATAACAATCAGCCAATTCGTAAAATCAACAGAAACTAATTACTATTGGTCTCATCTAAAAAATTAGTTTTTCCGTTAAAATAAGGACTTACGGATAATTTTTAGAAACTCTCTATTAAAATAAAAGGTAATTTCCTACCGTTCAAAGTAAACCGATAGGGAATTGATATAAGTCGTGTTGGTGACTGTTTCGATGATGTGAGTGATGGGATTGTAGGCGCCTAACACATTGTAACGTTGCCGACCACTCGGTGTCGGTACAAAACACCAAAGATAACCCCAAAACGTCCCCTTCATCAAGTGCGTCGCGTCTATGAAATAGAGGTGACATTGCCCCGCTTTCGCCGCAGTAATGACAGGCTGCAAACACTCGTCGTGAAACTTTTGTTGGGCTTTGACATCGGCTTTGGC
>JAITQV010000472.1 GCA_031288765.1 Planctomycetaceae bacterium | reverse complement strand
GCGTTGCCCTACGCTACTGTATTGACTAAAAGGCTTTCAGCCCTATTTTCAGGATAGATAATTGAATAGATACGTTGTAATTATTCAACCGAATGTTTTTTTAGCGTGATTGGAATTGCAACGATATTGAGTTGAAGTTGCGAAAACTTAACGCAGACACTTAACACATACCGAGTTGTTTTTCGATTTTTTCAATTTTTTCAATACGTTTTTCATGCCGACCGCCGTCAAAAGGAGAGGTAAGCCAAATTTCAATAATCCGGTATATCGTACCTTCGTCAAGCATGTCGCCCGAAAGACATAAAACATTCAAATCGTTGTGGCGGCGACTCAACTCCGCAGCTAACTCGTCAATAATCGGAGCAGCACGAACCCCGGAAAATTTGTTCGCCGTAATACACATCCCAATACCGGTTCCGCAAATCAAAATTCCGCGATCAACTTCCCGACGACTTATCCGTTGCGCAACATCCGACGCAATATCAGGATAATCAACCGGTTGTTTTTCCTCCAACAAAGGACCAAATTCCAAAACAGTATGTCCCAACTGCCGGAGAAATTCCGCTATTTTCGTGCGTACCGAAATTCCATGATGATCACTGCCAATCGCAATTTTTAAAGACATATAATTATAGTTGATAGTTGATAACGGATAGTTGGTAGTGCCGCAAGCAAAATTATTGCCGCTGACAGTTATAACACAGTTATAACACTGCCAACTCTCTATTATTGTTGATAAGGATAGGAATCATGTTGGAAACGGCGCCGCCATGTATCAAGAATTGTCATGGTTTGATACAACAACGATGTTGCCCGTTCTTTGGTATCCGCCTCCGTGTAACAACGTAATTCCGGCGCGTTTCCCGACGAACGCAAATGGACAATATCCTGATCGCCGAACATCATACGAATTCCATCGGTTTGGTCAATTGTTTGCAACTCGCCGAAAGCCGCAAAAACAAGTTGTATCATTTCTTCGCCGCCGGAAACAAGTTCTTCTATTTTTTGTTGCGCAAGTTCTGTCGGGAAGTTTTGGAGACGATCACTCATCACAACACGGCGCGGTAAATAATGAACCATTTCCGAAAGCGGCACTCCGGCATCTTTGGCGTAACGAAGAGTTGCAATATGAACAATGGCGGGATCACGAGTCGGCAACGGCGATAAAGGACGTTTTGATTCTTCTTCGTCAAGCAAAATAGAGTTGGCGGTCAAAAAACCGCCGTTGGCTTCGTAACCGGCGACACGTTTATAACCCTCCAACACCATATTCCGCATTGCCTCAATCACGTAAGGCGAACCGATTTTTGTCCGAACAATTTTTTTGAACCAGCCGGAACGTTCTAAGGCGGTACTGGAACTGACCGGTGTTACAACACAATCCGCCAAAAGAAAACGCGACGTTAAAATTCCCGCAACATCCCCGCGAATCCATTCGCCGTGTTCGTCAAACAACAACGGTCGATCACCATCGCCGTCGGTTGAAAGAATTGCATCAAAGGGCGGGTTTTCCGAATGACCGGTTGCCCATTGCCGCGCAAGCGCTTGGTCTTCGTCCCGAACCGCTTCCGTGTCAACAGCAATAAATGTTTCACTCCGCCCCAACCGTGTTACCGTTGCACCCAACGCCGTGTATAATTCATACAATAAATCGCGTCCCGCCGCCGAATGTTCGTAAAACCCAATCCGAAAACCCGTTAAAAAACCGGACGGAAATGCTCGAAGAAATCGATCAAGATAATATTGTTTTGCTTTGCCGTTATCGGTTTCGGCGGAAACACCGGATTCGGCGGATTTCAACATTTTGTTTGAATCGAACAGATCATCGGGAATTTCGACGGTTTGTTGCCGGATTCCGGTTTCATCTTTTTTGAGAATTTCGCCGTCCGGCAAATGAAATTTGATTCCGTTGCGATCTTCGGGGATATGGCTTCCGGTAACCATAATTGCGGGAATCTTTTCCGATATTCCGTACAAGGCAAGAGCCGGTGTGGGAATTGTTTTGCAATCAATAGGTTTCCAACCCGCATAACTCACAGCCTTCCGAACAGCGCGGGCGATTCGCGGCGAACTCTCCCGAAGATCATAAGCCGCCGCAACACGGTTATTTTCCGAACCGGAAACAATTTCACGGGCAACATATTGTAAGAAACCGAGCGTGTAAGCAAAGCAGACAAAATCATTCATATCCGCCGCAAGACCGCGTGCACCGCTGGTTCCAAACTTTACTCCGCTTTGGCTCATCAACAGATCGATTGATACTTTCATTGAATCTCAAAAATAATATTAAGACAACAGGTCGGATTTCGGCAGAAACCAAAAAAAGGATAGGGGCAACATTTTATTATTGGCGGTGTTTTCCCGAAAATTACAACAATTTATTCATTCTTTTATTCTACCATTGCCGGAATTTTTTGACAAGATAAGAATTCCGGTAAAAAACTCATCGGGTATTTTGTTTTTTGCCTTATTCATAAAACGGACGATAACGTTCACTTGCCTGTTTAACAGTTGTCCAGAAACGGGCAAATGGTTTTTGTGCCAGATAATTTGTTGTCCATTCATCAAATTCCGACAATGAAAGTTTATCTATGTTTGTTATAAACGTATCAATGATCATCTTACGTGCCGAATTAAAATGTTCGGAATCTAAATTCAGTATTTGAATTGTATCATGAGCATCTTGATTTTCTCCTTTTATTTTACCGTTATCCAAATAGGCAAATAAATCTTCACAGTTTTCGTCCAACGGAGAAATCGGAATGATATTATTGTCTTTTTTCTTACCGCACGATTGATCGGAATTACAGGAGCAAAGAAGATTTTCATAACTCGAAATAAGATGGGCGAATTCTGGTATTCCTTTTGGGTGCAGGTGTTCGATATGAGAATTATCTCTTGTAATTCGTTCTTCACAATAACAACAAATTTCTCCTTGTTCCGTCAAGAGTAAGTTTTTGATTTTTTGTTTAAGTTTTTGGGCTTTATTATCGGATTCTTTTGCATTCCAACCTTCTCGTCTTTGCCAACGTTCAAAAAGACTTTGTGTTTTTTGGTTATTATTTTTGACGATGTGTTTCATTTTCCTAATTTTTCCTTTCGATGGATAAGCATTTCGATTTTTGCATATTCGGGAATATCTTTGGCTTTGGTTTCCAATTCTTTTTTAAGACTTTCAGCTTTTGTCAGATTGCCTTCATTAATCGCCTCAAAAATCAGGTCAAGTTGTTTATCGACAGAATCATTGCGGTTTTTTGTCTTCATAATATCCGGCAAGATAATATCAGCGGTTTGTCCGAATGTTTCATAGCCGGGCGGGAACGCTTCAATTCCGTTTTGACCGTCCTGAAGGCAAATAATATTTTCGCTATGTATTTCGCTGAGGATTTGCGGCGAATGAGTTGATACAATAAATTGGCAATTGGGGAATGTTTCTGTTAATTTTGGCAAGATCATTCGTTGCCATTGCGGGTGAAGATGCAAGTCGATTTCGTCAATCAAAACAACTCCTTCCCCTTCGAGCGGATTTTCAAGAGTGGGATTCGCAATCGCCAATCGACGTGCTAAATCGCCGATAGTTGCTAATAAACATTTCTCACCATCGGAAAGTTGCTGTACACGAAGTTCCTTTTCATTTTTAACAACAACCATACGAAGCGGAGCACGACGATAAATTTTCGGTGGATCAATCGTATCCAAAAAAAGGCTGATCGCTTTTCGTACAATAGAAAGTTGCTTATCATTCTTTCGTTCTTCGTTTTCTAAATCTTCACGATTACGAAACCATTCGAAAAATTCCTTAAAATTTGCTTTTCTCGACATTGCGTCTATAAAAGCATCTCTTTGATCAAAGTCCCGATTGGTCCATGCGGCGATTGATATTTTTTTGAATCCACGATGAACACGAAAATATCGGAAAAGTGCAATATCCGATTTATCTTTATCCCTTTTTAAATAAGGCAACCAAGAATATTTTTGTAAATAGATAAATCGTGTACCTGTTATTTTTCGGTCACCTCTTGGATTAAGAATGTTGGAAGCACGCAAAGTAATAAAATCATTCCATCCTTCGGGAATCAAAGATATTTTTGATTCGGTTTCACCATTACGTATTTCAAAAGCGGGGAAATCATTTCCCTTATGTTTTGCATAACCATCCTTTTTATATGCTTCACCGCTAAGAATTCTAGCAAACGGCGCAAGCCAATAACTAATTGCGTCCAACACGCTTGATTTTCCTGCGCCGTTTATTCCGATGAATACGTTCAGCTTCGGGTGAAGTTCCAACTCCATCTCATGTATTCCGCGAAAATTTTCAATCCGAACCTTTGTAATATGCATAAGAGTTTTTCTTTCCTTAAATGGAATATCAAAATTTTGTTTTATTTGAGGAATAAACGCTAAAATTTAATTGTTTGCATGGTTATTGATATGATTATTTTTTTGGGCGAGATTACCATAGAAATGGAACATGGGAACTATTGCAAAAATTCGCCGCCTAACATTGGCGCAATCGTTCGGCGAACGATTGCCTACCTTGTGAATTGTTAAGGCGAAAGGCTTTCACCGATGGTTGCCTGCCTTGTGAATTACAAATTTTTAAGAAAAAATTCCGCTGAAATATTATCAAAATCTAATACCTCCAGAGGAAACCAACCGTCCCGCCACCGGCTGATGTGTCACCGTCACGATCTAAATAAAT
>JAITQV010000360.1 GCA_031288765.1 Planctomycetaceae bacterium | reverse complement strand
CCAGGGGGGGGGGGGCAGGATTAGATAGAGAGTTAAGAAAGGAAAACAAAACGTCTTGGTTTTCCCAACTCTTTTCCACCAAATCTTCAACTCTTTCCCGTTCTTCACTGTTCGGCTTTACGTTAGTCGAACTTCTTGTGGTCATTGCGATTATTGGCGCGTTAATCGCTCTTCTGTTGCCTGCTGTTCAAGCCGCCAGAGAGGCGGCAAGACGGATGCAATGCCAAAACCATCTTAAACAGATTGGTATTGGTGTCCACAACTTTCAGGATACCAACAACCAAGGACTCCCTCCTTGTAGTGTTGGCTATGACGGAGCCTCTTTTTGGGTGTTGATTTATCCATTTATCGAACAGCAAGCTTTGTACGATTATTTCGCCAATCGAACAGGTACAACGTACAATGGATTTGAACTTCCCTGTAACACACAATGGTGGATCAATAGTGTTTCGCCGGAGGATAGAGAACGGATTTCTTCCGTTTCGATTTATCGTTGTCCGACACGTCGAGGAGGAAGCAGTGAAAAATTTTCGACGTATAATATCTCTTCTGATTCCAAAGATAATGTAAATTCATCAACGAATCCTGCCAGTGGTCCATGTGGTGATTATGCCATGGTATTTCATTGTCGATATGATATAGGAGGTAATTGGTTTCAATGTACCGATCTTTATAATACAGCTCGAATTGCAACCGCACGAGGAGCGTTTCGTGTTGCTTTACCGCAGATTCCCCTTGTAGGTGCCTCCTCTTTCAGTTCGGCAGACAGTAAAGCTGTAGGAGCGTGGTCACCCCGCGACACAATAGCTTGGTGGGAAGATGGATCCAGTAATCAACTTATTGTTGGAGAAAAACATATTCCTCCATACGCATTAGGTAAATGCGACGGAAATGCTACTGCAACAATGGCACCTTCTACCGGTACTGCAGGAAGACGTTCGGACTGTTCTTATTTAACGGTTAATGGTTGGAAATCCGTTGGTTCGGCTCGATCATTCAGAAGTGACGCAGAATTGCCTATTTCTCCAATGAATTATGGTACAACCGCAACAGATGGTTCACCAACAGAAGCATTTTCCGCTGTATGGCAATTTGGTTTTGGAAGTTATCATCCGGGAGTTTGTCCTTTCCTGATTGGTGACGGTTCAACACGAGTTCTTGCCGTTACAACACCGGTGGCGAGTATCCTATACCGCCTTGCAGATGTCAACGATGGGTTACTGGTAACGTTACCGTAATAGCAATGTGTTGTTGTAACCGTTCAGCCGGTATGAATGGTTATAGGTTTTCCAATTCATAGAGAAACACCAAATTTTCACGGTTAACGTGTTGGTTTGTGTTTCTCTGTGAATTCGGATTTTACAAAATATAAAACAATTATTCTTTTGAAAAAATATGAGACAATTATTTTTAATCGTGATGTTACTTATGGTTGTTGCCGGCTGTGATCAGGGAACAAAAGTTACCGGCAAGATAACTTTTGAAGACGACGGTTCGCCGTTACAGAAAGGCGCTATTGTATTTGATGATGGAATCAATTCTTATTTGGGAATGATTCATCCGAACGGTTCGTACGCGGTGGGACAAACAAAAGATTCGCAGAAAATTCCAATGAACAAATACAAAGTATGGTTTTCAGGGACAGAACGGAGAGAGATTTTGTACGACAAAAACGGTAAAGATACACTGCAAAATATTTCATTTCCGTTACTTCTCCCGGAGTTTACCGGTTATAATAATACCGTTCTTGAAGCAGACGTTAATACACCGGGTAGAATGACGTTTGATTTTGTAGTCAAACGCCATCCTGAATGGAACAAACAACAACCGTATAAACCCAAAACAAACGGAAATTAGACATTGTATGTTGATATGTTGACACGAACTACGGCGGCGGTTACAATTTTTTAACGCTAACAGGAACAACGGTTATTGTTTTTCTGTAATCCAATCGGTGTGGAAGGGACCTTCACCGGGTTTGTCGGTTCTCAAGTAAGTGTGGGCGCCGAAATAATCGCGTTGCGCTTGTAACAGGTTTGCCGGCAACACCGCCGAACGGTACGAATCATAATACGATAACGCCGTCGAAAACGCCGGAACCGGAATTCCCAACTCAATCGCCGTTCTCACCACATTGCGCCACGCCTCCTGTGCCGATTCAACCGCTTCCTTGAAATACGGAGCAAGCAATAAATTTTCGAGTTTCGGATCGGCATCAAAGGCTTCCTTAATCCGTTCAAGAAATACCGCACGAATAATACAGCCGCCGCGCCAAAGCATGGCAATCTGCCCGTATTGTAACTGCCAATCATATTCTTTACCCGCCGCCTGCATTTGAACATAACCCTGAGCATACGAACAAATTTTTGAAGCATAAAGCGCTTTACGAATTTGTTCCACAAATATTTTTTTGTCGCCTTTATAAGTTCCGCCGGGACCGTTCAGAATTTTTGATGCACGAACACGCGCCTCTTTCATTGCCGAAATACAACGTGCGTAAACCGCTTCAGTAACAAGACTGCTGGGCGCGCCAATATCAAGAGCGAGTTGGCTCATCCATTTACCGGTTCCCTTCGCTCCGGCTGTATCAAGAATCAAATCAACAAGATATTTTCCTGTTTCTTTATCTTTAACAGTGAAAATATCTTTGGTAATATCAATCAGATAACTGTCGAGTTCCCCTTTATTCCATTCGGAAAATGTTGCGTAAATCTCTTCGTTGGAAAAGTTGAGAGCGTTTTTGAGCATCCAGTACGCTTCGCAAATTAACTGCATATCGCCGTACTCAATACCGTTGTGAACCATTTTGACGTAATGCCCCGCTCCGCGTGAACCGACCCATTCGCAACACGGAATATCTTTTTTTGTACCAACTTTAGCGGAGATGGACTGGAAAATATCTTTGACAAGAACCCACGCTTTTTCGGAACCGCCGGGCATCATACTGGGACCTTTTCGTGCGCCTTCTTCGCCGCCCGAAACTCCGGTTCCGATGTACAAAAACCCCTTATTCTCAACAAATTTTGTTCGGCGTTCCGTGTCACGGAAATGAGTATTGCCGCCGTCAATGATCACATCGCCGGGTTCGAGCAACGTCAGAAGTTCCCCGATTACCGCATCAATTGCCGCAATTTCGGGATACAACGCAATTTCGGGAGCCGGTACGGCGTCTTTTGATTGAATCATGAGCATAACTTTGCGGGGACGTTTCAATTTTGAAACGAGTTCTTTCAATGAGTGTGTCCCGACAAGATGTTCGCCTTTCGCCAGACATTCGGGCTGATTGACAAACTCGTCAACTTTTGAAACGGTACGGTTAAACACTGCCGCCTTATAGCCGTGATCAACCATGTTGAGAACCAGATTTTGCCCCATTACGGCAAGACCCATTAAACCGATGTCATAATTTTCAGTCATTTTTTGTTAATTGGTTAAGTGGTTAAATTAAGGGAACTTCTAAAATCTCCCTAATATCTGATTGTTAATTGAAAGTGTATCCGTATTTTATTAGTTTGTTTGGGAAAAAGTCGTCAATATTTTCGATGTCATTATCTTTGATTTCAATTAGATTCATTTGGTATTTTTTGTAAGTTTCAATTTTGATGTTTTTCCTTTTTTGGTATTTGTCGTTATTTTCAAGCCCCCAAAATTCAATATAAATTTTTCCTTTTGGCAGGTAAAAATCACAATAGACTTCTTCTTCAACCGGTAACTTTTTTTCGTATGCGTGGGATATTTCCTCCGAATATAACCAATTGTCAATAAGTAATTCGGCACGAGACCTGACGAGATGACCGTCGGTAGTTCGTAGTTTAGCCGGAAATAATTCCCTGAAATTTTTTTCGTTTTCGTTGGTTGTTTGTTGTTGTGTTTGAGCCGGTTCGTTTGTTTGTTTAAGAATTTCAATAATTTTTTCGTTCCAAGTTACGAATAGATTATTTGTGGGAAAATGTTTTTTTTGTTTTCCGCCGATTGATTTCCCTAGCGGCGTAATGTTCCATCCTTTGTCGCTTTTTTCGATGTATCCTAATTCTGCGAGTAATGTATTAATTTTTTGTGAAGGCAGATTTAAGATTTTTCCTATTTCGGTTGAATTTAGTTCACTCATAATTTTAATACATTTACATTGTTGTTAGTTGTATCTATTTAGTCACCTGAAAATAGGACTGAATAAATACTGGATAGATATTGATAGTTTTTTATACTTTCCTGTGAAGCGGTTAATTTATTTTAACTATTTTAACTTTATTTATAGAGCGGTCAATATGCAATCAAGATTAGATTTCTTGTAATTATTCAGCGGAATGTTTTTTTGTCCTAAGCCCGCGGGGCGAGATTATCCGTCAACATAACCATAATCTCGCCCTTGCAGGGCTTTGGGGTGCTGGGGAGTTGCGGATCCGTAGGTTGCGCTTCGCTCCACCTACGGTTATGCACATCTCGTCCCTTGCGGGATTTTAAGGCACCCATTCACCGGTCTTGCGACTAGCATCATAAAGCATCATAAGGCAGGCAATCGTTCGCCGAACGGTTGCGTCGGCGCCAGTCGATCAATTTTTGTTTTTGATTAGGAAATCATAAGGTAGGCAATCGTTCGCCGAACGATTGCGTCGGCGTTAGCCGACTGGGAATAAATTTGCCGCAAACGAGGGCAAATTCAACATAAACGGGGGCAATCCCATGGCAAACGGGGCATGAATCCGCGGCAAAGGGGCATGAATCCATGGCAAAGGGGCATGAATCCAAGGCAAAGGGGCATGAATCCATGGCAAAGGGGCATGGATCCAAGGCAAAGGGGCATGAATCCAAAGCATTAACTATTAACTAATCTCGCCCCTTGTATAGTTAAGATTCTGTGTTAATATTGAAGGATAAAAATTTTGTTGAGGTATTGTGATTTTTCCATGTTTTGGGAAAAAATCATTCACAATTTTATTAAACAATGCAATATTAAGGAACATTTTATGCCAATTAGCAAAGATTGGTTTCCGAAAAGCCGGGCTTTACAACTTTCAATGGCGAAGGATTGGATACACGTTTTAACCGCAGCCACACTTGAACGTTGGAAAATTCCGCCGGAGGAGTATGATGCGTTGGAAACGTTGATGGAAGAAGCGGAATTGATACTGAATAAGGCAATGTCCAGCGAGCGAAC
>JAITQV010000431.1 GCA_031288765.1 Planctomycetaceae bacterium | reverse complement strand
GAATTGACACGGAAATTCGGATTGCGGCAATAAGTCGGCTTGCGAACAATTCACTATTAACTATTCACGATTGACTTATAAAACGATATCGCCCTTTTTTTCAGGAATGGGTTCGGGGTTTTCGGGCGCGGCATCCTTGTAAAGCGCAACCGCCCCCAACGCAAGAGAAACAACCCCCAAACGACCAATATACATCATCACAATAATCACAATCTTTCCGCCCAATGTCAATTCCTGCGTAATTCCCCGGCTAAGCCCCACCGTCCCCAACGCCGACGCAACTTCAAAAGCCGTGTCTTCAAGCGGATGCCGGTCAAAAAGAAGAAGACAATACGTGCCCGCAGCAAACGCAATTAAATAAAGCGCAATCGCCGCAAATGCCGCAGTAATCCGTCCATGCGGAACCTTGTACCCGAAAAACGTAATTTCGTCCCGACCCCGAAGAAAACTCATAATCGTGGCAATCGCCGCCGACCATGTCGTACTCTTGAGCCCCCCGCCTGTTCCGCTCGGCGACGCACCAAGAATCATCAAAATAATAACAACAATTACGGTTGCCGCCGATAAATTAGCAATAGAAAATGTGTTGAAACCGGAGGTTGTTAATGCAGAAACCGTGTGGAAAAACGCAACCAATAATCGCTCCCAAAAAGAAAAACCCGAAACAGCCGTGTCAAAAAACAATAAAACCGTTCCGGCTGTAATTGCCCCAAATGTCGCAACAAGAATAATACGGGTTGTTAATGTCGCCCGGACATGTTTACTCTTGACCGAACGCACCGCGTCGTCAAGAACAATAAATCCAATCGCTCCAAGTAAACTCAAAATAGAAATGGTCAGACTGATTTTCGTATTATCCGTGAATGTTTCAAGATTATTCGAAAAGGTACTGAATCCGGCGGTACAAAATGCGGTTACCGAATGGAAAATTGCCGCCCAAAGCGGATACGGAATTCTTGCTTCCGTGAATGCCTGCCACAAAATTAACGATCCGAAAAGCTCTATCGTAAATGTGAAAACAATAATGTGCCGGAGAAAACGAACCGGCTCAAAAGATTCCGGCATCGCCAGAACCGCCTTGCCGATATTGATCCGGTTTTTCGACAAATGCCCCTTCGATGCAAGAATGGCGTAAGAGCCGACCGTCATATAACCAAGACCGCTCACCTGTATCCCCAACAAAAAAACCAAATGACCTAAACAATTATAAACATCGGCGGTTTCAACTGTTGTTAAGCCTGACGTGCTGATTACGGAAACAGCAATAAACAAATTGTCTATCGGCGAAACCCAATCAACCCGCCAACAAACCGGAAGACTTAACAACAGAAAAACAACAACCACATAAAAAGCGTAACCGACCATAAGCGCATGATCCGGCCGCAATCCGTGAAACCAAACCCGTAACCGTTTATAAAATCTTTTCATCAGGAATACCGTAAAATTTAATGCAAAAACGGCACCGGAGATTCCGTAAAACTAAAAAGTGTTGCATTCCAGTGTTCAAGACAAAAAGAAACAAATTCGGGATTGTCCGGTGATTGGTAAATGTTACGGATGTCTTCGTACATCTCCAAAATTTTTGTTTTAATTTCAAGATTGTCGTTGAATGTTACCGTACCGGAAACACGAACCCAACGATTACCGTCAAAAGAAGAAAATTCAACCTGCGGATTTTTGTTCATTTCTTTCCAGAAGTTTTTGCTTTTCGCCGAACAAAACCAAAGTGTTCCGCCTTCTTCAAAACAAAACAAAATCGGACGGACTTTTGGGACAGCCTCTTCGGTTGCGGTGGCAAAGTAAGTAACAGGATTCGCCTTCAAAAAATCAAGAACGGGTTGCATGGAAACCTCCTAAATTAATAATAGGGTAAAAACAAAAAACATTGTGAGGAATATTTCAGGAATCTCAATTGTTGCCCGAAAATCTTCCCGCCGACAAACTTTAATAATTATAGTCCCAAACAAACCTCAGGGAAAGAGACCGCCTTTTTGAGAAATTGCGGAATACCGTGCCGCAATTACCGGCGGGAGGACTTGTCCATAACCCGTTTATCGTGTATAGTTTTGACCGCATTTGAAGTTAAACCGGTTAAAAAAGAAACCGCCGTTATCAATATTCAAATAAAAAGAACAAAACCCAATTTCAAATTTCCAATTTTAATTTTCAAATATTTATGAACATAATTCAATATCTGACGCGGCCGGTTCGTTCTCTTTACGATTGGGTTCTTTCGTGGTCGGAAACACCGTACGGCAGTTTAATTCTTTTTGTGTTGGCGTTTATTGAGAGTTCGTTTTTTCCGGTTCCGCCGGACGTGTTACAAATTGCGTTGTCTGTGAGCAAGCCGCGGCGTTCTTTTTGGTACGCAACAATTAGTCTGATTGGTTCGGTTCTTGGTGCCGTACTCGGATATTATATCGGTTTCAAACTTTGGGAGGCAACTCAGAGTTTTTTCTTTACTTATGTTTTTACGCAGGAAAGTTTCGGCAAAGTCGAAAATTTGTATCACGCGTATGATTTTTGGGTTGTTTTTATTGCCGCGTTCACTCCCATTCCTTACAAAATTTTTACTATTGCGGCGGGAGTTTGCCATATTTCTCTTTTCATGTTATTTTTTGCTTCTGTTATTGGGCGCGGTTTGAGGTTTTATCTTGTTGCTTTGTTTATTTTTCTGTTTGGTCCCTCCATTAAAATCTATATCGATAAATATTTCAATTATTGTGTTGTCATTCTGACAATTCTTCTTATTGCCGGATT
>JAITQV010000362.1 GCA_031288765.1 Planctomycetaceae bacterium | reverse complement strand
ATTTTGGTGTTTTAGTTTGGAAGAATGGTCAACGGCAGTAATTGCGATAAAACCAGAACAATAATAAAACCGGAAATTCCCAATAAAATAAGTCCGGTTGTCCAAGTTTTTAGAGCATCGGTTTCACGAATACCACCCATGCGACAAAAAATCCAAAAACCGCTGTCGTTCATCCAACCCGTAACACAAGAACCAAAACCAATTGTTACGGCAAGATATGCCGGATGAAACGGTAATACCGCAGAATCCGTTACAATTCCGGCAAAAATTCCGGCAGAAGTGATCATGGCAACCGTACTGGAACCTTGCGCGGTTTTGATAATTGCCGTAACCGCAAATGATAAAAACAACAAGGAAATTCCCGTTAAGGCGGTTTCGTTTTGAAAACATTCTTCAATCCGTTCACCAATTCCCGCCGCACGTAACATTGCCCCAAACGCACCGCCGGCTGATGTAATTAAAATAATCATTCCGGCACTGAAAATTGCCGTCTCAATCCGTTTACCCAATTCCTGTAATGAAAGTTTGCGGGTATTGCATAACACGCTTATACCAATAACCGCAGCAATAATAAGAGCAAAACACGGATTGCCTAAAAGCCGGCAAAGATTTTTAATAACATACCAATCAGCATCCCAAATAAGAATTTCCGATTTTTCAAGTATTTCGAGTACCGATTGCAAAGAAATAAGGAGAACCGGAACAAAAATCGGCGCAAACGACCAAAATAAAGATGGAACTTTATGCGTTTCGGAAATAATTGCCGAAGATTTTTCATCTTCCGGTTTTGTAATTTCGGATTCATCTTCAAAATGAACATCGGGGTACGGCAGCAAACGGTTCATTAAAAAAGCAATTCCGAGAGCAAACGGAGCAGTCAATGCGGCAACAAAAAGGGAAACAATTAAAAGCGAACCCAAAGAAATGTTTAATGTTTCCGCAGCAATAACCGGCGCAGGAGCAGGCGGAGTCAATGTGTGAGTTAATGTTGCACCAAGTCCGATGGATAAAAGGTAAAGAATATAATTTTTCTTCATCATTTTATAAAGCGAACGGGCAATCGGAACAAGTAAATAAAATGTCGTATCGTAAAAAATGGGAATTGATAAGATGAAACCGCTGCTTAAAAGAGCTGCCGGTATTAGTTTTTCACCGAAAAGTTGCCGGAGGGTATTAACGATTTTGTCGGCGCTGCCGCTGTCGAGCATACATTTTCCAATAACGGCGCCCATTGCGACAAGAATACTGATATTTCCGGCGGTTGTTCCGAATGCAATACAAAGTCTTTTGATATGATCATCCCAAAATTGCCCTGCCTCAAGAGGAGTCATAAAACTAACGAGCATTGCCGCTGCAAGCAGGGAAAGAAAGGCGTTGACCCGTAAAAAAACAACCAATCCGACTACCGTCAGAATACCAAATAAAAGAATAAGCAACGGATCAATCAACATAAATAAAAAAATAAAAAATAATTATAACTTTTTGCGTCAATTTTTAACAAATGGAAACGGCAAATGTAAACCATTTTGACAATTTTGACAAATTTACTATTACCGCAAAGGATTATAACATTGATAAGGATATTTTTACACGGTTTTGCGAAGAGAAAAAAAACGGTAATTCTTAGTCATTTGTTGATCAATTGCATAAAACAAACTTCATTTTCAATCTAATTTTTCCGAACAAAACAACTTCAGTAGCAAATAATTTCCCCAAACACGAAACCTTATTACCTCATTTTTTACCTTTTTAATAAGGTAATAAAGTTAATCGTATGGGGACTTCATAGCTACTGAGGTTGTTTTGTTCGGAAAAATCAGGTTGAAAATAAGGTTATTTGCCGAAATTCTTACACGGTCAAAAAATCACTAAAATATTACGAAAAAAAACGTCTCGTTTTTCATTTCTGCGCCGTAATTTTAAGTCATTTCAATTGTCGTGAATAAGCACACGCTTTACTCATCAAAATTCAACTTCACAATCCATGAGCAAGTATAGCGGATAACTTAAAGAAAAGTAATAGTACCATAATAAGTGAAAATGCTTGAATAAAACGTGATAAAATTCGACGGCGATTTTGAAATTTGACAATACTATCATATCGCTTGTCTTTTTTTTCAGACCAATCTTTTTTATCTTATAAAATAGTTACAGTTTCTTTGTGGTTAAAAAACTGTAAAATACAAAATGTAAAAAAGATTATATGTCCTAACATAATTAGTATAGCAATAATTCCGCAGAAGATATACTCATCGTTACTCTGCAAAATCGGTACAAATCGAATTATAACCAATACCGTAAAAACTAAGATAAATCCGATTGAAAACGAAACTAATATCCAAAAAAATAATATGGAACTTTTTGTTTCTTTCAATAAAATATTTTGTAATTCTGTTCCAATTGAAGCAAAGCGAAGCTCATCCTCGATGATTCGTTTGTATTGAACGTTATTACTGTCTATAATGATTGCCGTCAAAAAACTTAAAATAATCGTAAAAAATGCCTGTATCGGCATGTCAAATGTCAGATTTACTGTTAATAAAGCAAAAAGTATCGGATGACTTTTGAGTAAATAAATTACATATTGCCGCCGTATTTGATAAGTAGGAATATCATTAAAATAATCCCAAAGGACATAAAGCATTCCGAAAAATGCCGGCAAAGAAACAACAACCGTAATAAAACATGTCATCTCATTATCTACACTTTCCAAAAATTGCTGCATAAATCCTCCAATACTCAATAAGTTACGGATTTTATCAAATTTGGCGTTGAATTAAACCTGTCTTTGAGCAAAATATTTTACCTCAGTTTTTGGGAAAGTACAGTTGAAATAATAAACGAGTTAATGAGGTATGTGTCTATTGTGATTTTTATTGAGAGATTGCGGCGAATCGCCGCACTTGACCCGCACCAACAGAAATAATAGAATATCTATGTCAAGATAATCAATCGGAGTTTTGTGTCGTAACTATCGAAAGCAGGAATTGCGGCAATTCCGATGTTGCTTTTCGAAACACTGTCGAGACACCGTTAAGTTTTGCCGAGCAAACGGTCTTACCAACAACCCAACCAACCCAATAAAAGGAAATCGGTTATGTCAAAAATCAAAGGAACACAAACAGAAAAAAATTTGCTGAAAGCTTTTGCCGGTGAATCTCAGGCGAGAAATCGTTACACGTTTTTCGCCGGCAAAGCCTCCGAAGAAGGCTATGAGCATATCGCCCATATTTTTCTGGAAACAGCAGAACAGGAAAAAGTTCATGCTCTTCAATTTTTCAAATATCTTGACGGCGGAGGCGGATTGGAAATCACCGCAAGTTATCCGGCAGGATCAATTTTGACCACAGAAAAAAACCTCGAAGAAGCCGCCGACGGAGAACTCGAAGAATGGTCTATCCTCTATCCCGAATTTGCAAAAATCGCAAAAGATGAAGGTTTCACCGATATTTCAAGAACATTCACCGCGATTTGCGTTTCGGAAAAACAGCACGAAAAACGTTACCGGGGTTTTCTGGAACACTTGAAAGCCGGCGACCTCTTCAAACGGGAAGGTGTTGTTTGGCGTTGCCGGCATTGCGGGTTCATCAGCAATGCCCCAAGTGCGCCCGGTGTTTGTCCCGCATGTAAAATGCCTCAAGCTTGGTTCGAAATCCTCGCCGAAAATTGGTAAAATAATGCGACCGGAATTGCGAAACAATCAAAAACATGATCGGCGGGTAATGGTCTATTTTTATTAACCACAGAATACACAAAATACACGGACATTAGTACATTGATAAGATCGCAAGTTTATTTTTTGAGGATATAAAATGAATACAATAACAAAAAAATATTTTTGTATCCTATTCTCTATTCTATAAATAAACCAGCCGTAAAGTTGTACGTAAACATTATTATTACAAATTCCGTGTATTCTGTAGTTGAATAAAAATAGACAGATACGTTTAAAAGTATCTGTTCGGGTTAGCGGCGGGTTACACTCCGTCGTTAATACAATATCAATCACAATTCTTGTGCGATCTTATTTCCCAACTGTTTTCGAGTTCATGGCGGACTCCGATCAAATCAAGTGTTCGGGCAACAACAGAATCAACCAGATCATCAACAGTTTTCGGAACATTATAAAAATGGGGCGAAGCGGGTTGAATTATACC
>JAITQV010000314.1 GCA_031288765.1 Planctomycetaceae bacterium | reverse complement strand
GAACAGTTAGGAACAGTTGTTATTGAAATTCCCGTCAAAAAATAGGCTTGGCGAAATTCGACCGAATTTTGCGCCGTTGGGACTCCGTGGGCAGAAATTCAACCGAATTTTTCAACTTTCGGACTCCGGGAATAGAAATTCCGCTCGTTCCGTTGCCCATTTTACGATTTACAATCCCAAAGGTAGGCAACCCTTCGCCGAAGGGCTTTCACCCATGGTTGTGTCGGCGTCAGCCGACCGGGCAATTTGTCGGCGGACGTAAACCAAAACAAAAACATTGTCAATTACCATTGTTAAATTGGTTCCCAATCGGCTAACGCCGATGCGATGTTTCGCCGAAACGCCACCTACCTTATGAATTTTTGACGTATGGTTACCTACTCCGGGACGAGAAATTCAACCGAATTTATCAATCTTGGGGGAATATCGTAGAGAATGTCTTATGCGGATTGTAACGGTCATAGCACTTCGAATCACCTCACAATACCCGAATTTCTCCGTTATACGTTAATTTTTATCAATCCGCACTTAAAAATTATGTATAATATCCATATTGTTTGTTTGTTTTATTTTATGTTCCTTTGTTATGTTGTATTCGATGTAAAAATATCATTATTTCGGAAATTGATAACCGATAAAAAATGATGATATAACCAAAGAGTTTCCCTCCATACACCCCGCATACACTCCGCTAAAAACACCGTAAACCTCTTGCTGCCGCTGCAAAATCATTTTGTGCCGGAAAATTAACGTAAAGGCTGTAATAATTATAGCTGTAAAAAACAGAAAGATTTATAAAAATATAAAGTAAATTAAGGTAAATTTATGTCGGGTATTCAAAGCAGTGTCGGACTTATTTCGGGAATTGACTATGTTAGCTTGGTTGATAAGTTGATTGAAGTTGACTCCGTTACCAAAACAAACCTCGAAAAACGAAATGAACTCTTGATTGAGGAAAGAAATGCGCTTGAAGATTTGATGGCATTGTTCTTGAATTCAAGTTATATGATCAAAGCCTTGAACAGCGCAGACCGCTTTAACAGCTGCACGCTCACCAGCAGCTCCGATGCCCTGACCGCTACAAAAAACGGAACTCCCGCCGTCGGCTCTTATACCTTCACGCCGCTCCAAGCCGCAACAACTCAACAAACCGTCGCTCAGGGTGTCGCCAGCGATACCGAAGCCTTGGGAAAAACAGGAACAATCACCATCGGCAAAAGCTGGACACTCGAAAACAATGTCGAACTGCAACATATCAACGGCGGTAACGGTTTTACCAAAGGATACATCCGAATCACCGACGGAAGCGGAACCCGCTCCACAATCGATCTTCGCAGCGCCGTATCAATGAACGATGTCATCGAAACAATCAACAATGACCATAATATTGATGTTTCGGCGGAAATAATCGACGATCGGATTGTTCTTACGGATTTAAGCGGCGGCGATCCTTCGAAGTTGTCGGTTCAGGAAGTTTCCGGCGGCAGCACCGCCGCATCATTGGGTCTTGCCGGAGTTACGGCGGACGAAAACGGAATTGTAGGAAATTCGATTTACCGGCTCGGCGAAAATATGAGCCTCAGCCAACTCAATGACGGAAACGGTTTGATTTTTGATTCCGTTTTGCCGGAAATTACCGTGTATTGTAAAGACGGTTCGATGGTCTCGATTGATTTCAACCGGCTTTCCACCACAGAGGAAATCGAAGCGGGGGCTTCTGAAATTCATCGTGAAATCACTGTCGGCGATTTGCTCGAAACAATCAACAAATCAACCGACGCCGGCGGTGTTGCCGGAAAAGTTCAGGCGTCTATCAGCGATGACGGACGGCGGATTGTTTTCCGTGATACGACCGAAGGAAGCAATACCACACAATTCGTTCAGCCGAGCGGAGCCATCAGTCCGGTTTTCCGCACCTTGGGACTTATCAACGGAGATTACGAATCCGCCCTCACTTCCGAAGACGGAACATTAACAACCCGCCAACTTATCGGCGGTCTTAGTTCTCCGCTCATGTCCACACTCAACGGCGGTTACGGATTGTCGAACGCCGCCGCCGGAACAATCGAAGTTCAAGACCGCGCCGGAAATCAAGCCGTTTTGTCGTTCACTCAGGAAGAACTCGATTCAATGCAAACCTTTGAAGATGCCGTTTCCTTGCTGAATGACAAATTGAAAACCGCAAAAGTAGAAGTTGCGGAAGGCGAAGAACCAAAATACGGAATTGGAATTTCCGTTCGCATGAACGACTCCAAAACCGGTTTCCAACTCGTTGATACAACCGGAAAAAACACCGCAAATATGATTTTCCGTGACAAAACCGTAACCACGACCACAACAGTTCCGGCGGAGGAAGAAGGCGGAGAACCCGCCACCGTAACCACAACAACCAGTTCCAATATTGCTTCGTCGCTCGGTTTGAATATTAATTCCGCTCAGTCGAAAGCCAACGGCGACAGTATGAATAAGCAAGTTGTTTCGTATTCCACCAAACTTTCCGATTTAAACGGCGGCAGAGGAATTACTTTGGCGGGCGGAAAAATCACTATTACCGATTCCGCCGGACGATCCGAAATATTAACTATCGATGCAAGCACACACCAAACTCTCGGCGATGTCATCAATTCGATTAACCGTACCAATATAAGTGTGAACGCGCGGATTAACGATGCCGGAGACGGAATTCTCCTCGAAGAGTTTGCCGGCGGAAGCGGAACATTTTCCTGTCTTGACGACAGCGTTTCAAAATTTGCCGCCGATTTGGGTATCAACAAATCGGCAAACCAATCGCAAAAAACAGAAAACGGACATCTGTTGATTGAAGGCAGTACAACATACAAAATTGAAGTTGTTGAAACGGACACGCTCGATGATATTCGTAAGAAAATCAATGATGCCGGCGGTAATTTTTCCGCTTCGATTATTTACGACGGTACAAGCACTCCGTACCGTTTGACGATTTCCGGTAAATCAACCGGTACGGCGGCGGGAATGAATATTGATCTTTCCTGTCTCGGTTTAACTGCGGAAAATATGTCCGAAGCGGCGGACGCAATTCTTGTTTACGGCGATGCCGGAAATTCCGCCGGAATAGTGTTCCATTCCGGTTCGAACACGTTCAAAAATATTATCAGCGGGGTTGATATTACCGTAAAAGGCGCTTCCGACACGCCGATTACGATAACAAGCGAAAAATCAAGTATGGATATTAAGGTGGCGCTCAAAGCCTTTGTCGAAAATTACAATACATTCCGCGAAAAACTCAATGCGGATACGTATTACGATACCGAAGCCTATCAAGGAAAAATTTTGTACAACAACCATGTTGCCAGAGCGTTTGATCGTAATATTACAAATGTGCTTTTGAAACGGGTCTATGGAATAACGGGGATCAATTCATTACAATCACTTGGAATTACGATACGTCCCGCTCTTACTGAGGAAGCGGCAACTCTTAATGAAGAATCAATTGATGTATCAGCCGGCACACTGACATTTGATGAAGAAGTTTTCGATGCGTTGTATGCAAGCAATCCTGATGGGATTCGGGATTTTTTCTTCAAGGAGCAGGAAATTTTGGGGGATGACGGAAAACCGACAACGATTAAATCCGGTTGGGCGCAAACGTTTTCGGATGCTGCCGATTTGTTGACGGACTATGACGGCATCGCTTACCACGAACGCGATACGCTTGACACAAAAATCTCCAAAAATGCGGAACGTATTGCGTATTTGAATGAACGGCTTGTTGTAAAACAGCAAATGTATCTCAATAAATTTTACGCAATGGAACAGGCGTTAGCCCAAATGTCCTCCGACATGAACACGGTTTCGTCTATTGCCGACTCATGGGCATCAAACTCAAGCAGCAGTTAGTTAAAAGTTAAGAGCGAATAGCGAACAGTTCGCAAGCGTACGTCTTATTTACCGAAACTTTTTGAATTTGTTTGCCGCACTATCATTATTCACCATAAATTATTCACTGCTCACTACGAACTATCACGATTAACTACAACTATTAACTATTATGCGGCAATCAATTCGTCATAATTATCTTCAAGCGGAAGTTCAAACGGCAACACCGCAAAAACTCCAACTTATGCTGGTTGAGGCGGCAATTAAAAATATCCATCGGACAAAACAGTTTTGGAAGGATCAAAAATATGATGATGCAATGGAATCGCTTTCCCGTGCGCAGGATATTATTGCGGAGATACTTTGTTCGCTTGATCGGGAAGGGAACCCTGATATTGCCAAGAAATTAGCGTCGATTTATCTTTTTATTTTCCGGCGTCTTGCGGAAAGCGGCATGTCGCGTGATGAACAAAAATTGGAGGATGCGTTGCGTGTTCTCAATTCGGAGCGGGAAACATGGCGGCTTGTTTGTGAAAAATTCGGCTCAACAATTGCTTCGGCAAGCCAAATTCCCAATGAAGGAACGAAACTTGATCTTTCAACTCGTGTTCCGCAGCAACAAACTGCATCGGGAACCGCAACATTTACCAGACCTTCATTTATTCAGGGGATTCGACCGCTTGGGATGACCGGCGGGATTCAGACGGACAATTCTCTTGCCGAAGCCAAACCGCCTGCAACAACTCCTCCCAATGATTCACAATCCGGTCAAACGCCGATTTCCGGTTCGGGCAATAGTTGGGACGCGTGAACGGTTGGCAATCAAAAGTTCGGCAACTGTTCGCCGAAGGGGGGGCAATCAAGGTTACGTTGATGTCCGCCGATCTTAAATTTATGTCAAACGGAGTCTTTGTAGAGTTCTACGGAGGTCTCGGCGAACTCGCCGGAGTCTTCGGCGAAGGGTAGGTTTTTATCATTACTCATTGGCAAATTTCCAGGTGATTTGTAACATCACTTGTTTTCTAAGTCCTTTATTTTATCTAGGTTTGCGAAAAATACTATGGGTATTTCCGTTTGTATTTACTTGTAAAACCCTGTTTTAATATCGGTCTCATAGTCGGCAAGTTTGAGCCTGGCAACACGCGGTTGGGAAAGGGTTCCAGTGAACCGGCACGTGAACCTTACCTTCCGGCGAAGAGTTTTTTTGTGTCAAAAAATTTTGCCGAAAAACGAATGCAAACATTTGTATTGTTATGACTAATCTATCCACCCCGGTCGATTTCCACTTTAGCCGCCTGATTTAACACATAGTCATGTTTTGTATCTGGGGGGCAGGTTCGTATTTTTAGACGACTATCCGGTTTTTTAGCAACACGTGTAAAACGTCGCAACAATAGATGTTATTTTTTATAAAACAATTTGTACTCAATCAGTTAACCGGAATAGGCGAGTAATCGTGTGTGTGTTTCTTTGTATTTCCAACAAGGCAATTTTTTATCAATCTAAGGATAAAACGAATAAAAAAGAAAAACCGTCCGATGAATTCTTTTGCCGTAAATTCATCGGACGGTCTATTTTGAGATTGGAATATTATTATTCGGCAACCTCATCAGTTTCATTTTCTTCTTCATAGACAATTCCGGCTTGTTTCAAAAAATATTTTTCGGACATTTAATGCCCATTTACTATAAACGAACAAAGCCGTACAGTAAATTATTTACAGTACGGCTATTACCGGATTACTTGATTATTTTTTAATCCGGTTTATTTTTCGTCTTCATTTTTCTTTTCGTTCAGAAAGTCGGGAATATGGTTGATTCCTTCGGCGACATCCTGAACATCCAGATGCGTGTAAACACCCGTCATTTTGATATTGGTATGCCGCATGGAT
>JAITQV010000276.1 GCA_031288765.1 Planctomycetaceae bacterium | reverse complement strand
TACTTCTCCGTTCCGGGCAGAACCCTCAAAAAATATTCGAGAAACTCAAAGATCTGATTCTGACTGCCTGAGAAATTTGAGCAATAAATGATTCAAATGGACGAAACAATAATTCCAGCCGCATAATTTTACTGCCTTTTCGGACAATGATTATCAGCGGGCACTGCCATTCCGTACCGTTACAATTTATTAAAGAATTGACAACTGAAAACAAAATTTTTTGGAAAGTACAGATATTGAAATTAAAAGATGGAAAATTATTTAGTTAGTCATTCTATATTTAAAAAATTATCGGTCAAGACACCCCTCCCAAAAAAATAATTTGTGAGTCTTTTCGCATTTTATTTTTTGTTTTTATTTAGATGAATCTCCTAACGGAGATTTATTGATTTGTTACATTGATTTTTTATTGATAGGGATTTCCTATGGAAATCAGATTGCGGTAACGTAATTAAATCCGCTTGCGAACTATTCACTATAAACTATCAACTAAAATGTTGCCCTTTCAGGGCGAGGTTGAGTGGGTGGCATCTTAACCCGCCGCGTTGCGGCGGGCTAGATTCTATCGCCCTTGCAGGGCGTAGGACAATACTACTTGCACAATCCAATCTGTAGGTTGCGCTGCGCTTCACCTACGGTTATGCACATCTTGCCCCGCGGGACTTTAAGAGGATCGCAAGTAAATTTGACATTCCGCTAGGAATGTATCGCTCGGTAGAAAAATGTATCTATTCGGTCATCTGCCCTATTTTCAGGACAAACCATTGAATAGATATAAAAGAATTAAACTATAAGCTATTGACGATTTACCGGCGGAAGAATCCAACCCGCAAGAAATGTTTCCGCCATTAACATCACAATAACAGCACAAAGCAATATTTCACTCAATGGTTGTTCGCCGGAAAAATCGGTTACCGAAGAAAATCCCGCAGCACTTTCCAATGATTGATTAACAGAACCTAAAATATCAGAAAGCACCGTAACATCCGCCAAAATAGTTTCGCCTTCCTTCGCATCAACATTGACCGCAAACAAACGCCGAACATCTTTACCGGAATGCTCCTTCAATACCGCTTCGTAAAAACCGGATTGATCCGTCCGGGAAAAAACCGCCAATGCATCGGCGTCATTCGGCAAAACCGCTTCCAATGACAAACCGTTGCCGATGTTTTCACCGGAAGGCGGTAAAATCCGAATATTGCGTTCAAAAAGAGCCGGATCAAAACGGATAGAAAACGGTTCGGCAACAAAAACCGGAAACGCCTCCGAAGTACGCCGCGAAAGCCACGCCGCAAGCTCCAACATGACTACAACAAAACCCGGATTGCCCCGCCCCCAATTATTCCAAACCGGAGCCGCCGTCGTTAAAAACGTAACCGTTCGACCTTTGCCGTATTCCCTTTCAAGAACCAACGGCGCACCGTTACGAAGCACCGCCAAAACACGAGAAGGAGTTTTGACAATATTTTCGGTTTTATCCGGCGCGGTTTTTTTATTTTGTTCCGGCAATTCATTTTGTTTTGATAATTCATCTTGTTTCGGCAATTCCACGCCGATATACCGTTCGATTTTAACACTTCCCAGCAACGGGCTTTCCCCTTCGCCAAACAACCGGAATACCGGATGCGCTGTAACCGTAATATCCGGTGTTGTGCTGAGAAAATCCGGTTCCAAAACTGTTTCGGCAATCGGCAATGCGGGAAATAAACCGTTTCCGTTTTTGTACAATTCATTGCGGAGAAAATCAAGATTCGTTCCCGCGCCGGGAAACAACGCCAAACCGCCGCCCGCCGTAACATATTCCTCCAATGCCTTAACCGCCGCAGGTTCCAGCAACGGAATATCCGGCAAAAAGATGGCATGAAACGGTGTGAGGGGTTGAGCGGCAAGAAAGGACGGAGGTTCGACCCGTGTTCGGATTCCCGATTTTGCTCCGCCCGGCGAAAGCGCAACACGAATATATTGTGCGGACGAATCCGTTGCGGGAACACGTTTTTCCGAACTAATAATCAAAACTTCCAACGCTTCGGGAACATCCGCAACAAGAAATCGCCGGTTATCGTCGGGAATAGCATCCGGTTGAAGTTGGACTTCGATTCGGTGCGGCTCGGAACTATTCAGCCGAACCGGAAACCGAACCGGCGGTACGGTTTGCTCACCGGATTTAATTTTAGGAATTGTTATAACCGATTGGGACTGCCCGTCCACCAGCAGAACAAGAGGAATATTGTCAACATCTTCCCGGCTATGATTCGTAATTTTTGCATCAAGAAGAAGATCAATATCGGCGGCATGGATTCCGTCAACAAGCTCCAAATGGTCAATACTCAAATTGGCATGCTCTTTGTCGGTAATACGAATCATGCGAACCATACCGCCAAGTTGCCGGATTTCCTCTAAATTTTTCAGAATGGGGGCGGGATTTTCCCAATGCTGCCGGCGAAAATCGGACAGAAAATAAACCAGCGGTTTCAATCGTGTGTTGGATTGCCGAATCAACTCAACGGCAGCGGTTAATAATTGTTCCGGTTTATCGGCGGACTGTGAATGGTGAAGGGATTCGAGGGAATTACGAATGATCGGAAGGTCTTCGGAATGAAAAAGCAATTCCGCTAAGTCCGGCTCTTCGCCTTTTTCAACAGCCGCAGCACGGGAAAGCCGAATCAATGTGAGCCGGTCGTTGGATTTTCGGCGTGTTGCGGTGTCAACAATTCGCCGGATTACCGCAACTGCGTCTTCAAAAAGCGGAACTCCGCCTTGTGCGGAATTACGGTCGTTCATTGAAAACGAGTCGTCAAGCAAAACAATATGATGAGTCGGTTTGCCGCTAAACCAACCGGTAAGCGTTCCGTCAAGTTTGGGACCGGCAAGCATGAGAATTACCGCCGCAACAGTTAATATTCGCAGGAACATTAGGAGAAACTGCTGCAAAAGAATACGCATCCGGCTTTTCCGGTAACCCGCCAAAAGAAATTCCAACGCCGCCCATTCGACTCGGCGATGCCGAAACATGTTAATCAAATGAATCAACACCACCAAACCGAGAACCGGAAAAAACCAAAGTAATACAGGATAAGAAAACATCGTCTCTAATAGGCGTAAAATGTCCGCAACGTATAAATTGACGTGTCCCGCAGGAATACAATATTGGTCAAAATAAAACTGCTCACTATTGTATTCTTAAACAAACGGTTTTAAAGTGTATCTATTCCGTCTTTCACAAATGTTCTATTTGGAATTGCCGGTTGGAGGTTTGTGATTCTCAATGGCGCATTTATGAATGACGGGATAGATGCGAAATATTACAAATGACCGTCAAGAGTAATTGTCTGTTTATTAACCGTTGAATACACGAAATACTCGGAATTTGTAATAGTGATAATGTTTACGTTCAACTTCAAGGTTCGTTTATTTATAGAGAATGGGACGCAAAAAGGTTTTTGGGTATTTATTCCGTGATTTGTCCCGGACATAAGGCTGAAAGCCTTCCATATAATAGTGTAGGGCAACATATTAATGCTGCTGTGGTGTTTTATATTTTTTGAAATTATTTATTTGAAAGCGTATTTTATCTAGAGGCATTTTTCAATTTTTTTTTGAAAAATGTCTTTTTTTGATGTTTTTTCCGGATTTCTTTGAAATCGGTATTCCTTTAATCAGGCGATTTAGTTATACCAATTTCTTATACCTCCTTTGCTTGTTATGGAATTAACCTTCGAAGGAGGTTTTTTTATGTTAGCAGATACTTCCAATTCCGGCAACAGCAATTTTGTTCCCAATTCATCTGTTGGCGTTGCCCTTCCCGAAACTTATTCCCATGCCGAGCAGTCAGCCGCGATCAACAAGATTTTGCCGGAAGAAGCGGTTCAAGCGATATTTAAAAAATATCATTGCGATTTTGGCGG
>JAITQV010000275.1 GCA_031288765.1 Planctomycetaceae bacterium | reverse complement strand
CAGCCGACCGGGAAATTTGTTGGCGGACGGTTGCGTCGGTGTTCGCCAACCTTCGGATATGTGGTAGGGGCGAAACATCTTTCGCCCCTACATTGCGGCGTTTCGGCGAAACGCCGCCTGCCTTTTGATTTCCTTGCGAACTATCAACTACAACGCCGCCTGCCTTTTGATTTCTATTGAATAGAATAATTACCGGAAACCGAAACCGGATATTCGTCGGCAATCACCGCAATCGCAAACCAACCCTTTTCAAGACGACAATAACCCGTCGTTAAATTAGAAAAACGTACATCCTCTCTGAGGAATTTCGGCTTCAACGAAAATGGTCTGTTAGGCGGAAATATCGTCGTAAACGCCGTCCGCAATACAAGCTGACCACGCGAAACATTGATAAGATTGATAACCGGATCACGCCGCAAAACAAGCTCGTTCCCGCTCGTTACCACCGGACGATAACGCACTATCACCTTGAAATTACGATACGTCTGCCGCTGAATCTTGAGAGAATCCAACGTAACCGAAATCTCAATACGCCCGTCAATAAAACGCACAATAATCGGATTGTACTTCGCAAACGCAATCTGAACATCATCATGCTCCCCAGGTTCCGCAAATTGCGGACGATTGAACTTTTCGGCAACCTCACGACGAATCTCACCCACCGTTGCCGTTTTGCCGTCAAAATCCAACTTGCCAACCAACATGTTAATCACCGATTCATGAACCTTCAAATCGGCAAAAGAACCCGCCGGTGTTTCCGGCGCCGGCGTGTTGCCGCTCAAAAAGTCCTGACCGCGAACCGCCCACGATGTTAAAAGCCAATCCTCTTCCGTTCTCGCATCCTTCTTTTCAAGGAATAAATCAAAACGCTTCGAAAGCTCCTCCGCCAACTCCCGATATTTTTCGTTAAACTTGCCGAAACGATCATCGGCTTCACGATTCACCCGCTCACGTACCTGCCGTGTGATTTTTTGTTGAGTTTCCGATTGCGCGTCGGTTTGCCGTAATTCGTATTGGTTGCGAACCGCATTGCGAACCAAACCGGAAATTAAAGGAATCCGATCAAAATCCGTCTGAAAATTCAACAACTCCAACCGGTTCTTTCTCACATGAACATGACACGGCGCCAAAATAAAACCGTTTTCGGTCAGCTCAATTTGTTTCTGCGCTTCGTATTCGGCTTGCCCGCCTGTAAGAAGCGTTGTAACAGCGGCACTCGCCCGCGACGTGGTCTTCACCGTCCCCGAAACATCCAACGAAAGAAGAAGACGATCCTCCGCCGGAATAAAATTCATCTCAATATCCGTGTCCGTACGCCGCCGCCCCAATACCGGTTGTTGCTGAATAATATCCCGAAATATAGCCACTTCCGGCTGCGAAGGCGGGAGCAAATGATTGATCAACACTTTCGAAATATAAATCTTCACATTCGGACCGCCGTACAATTCGCCGGTCAACAAACCAAGTTGACGTAAAGCGGGAGTTCGTGAAAACGAAAGGCGTGTTGCCAAACGGAAAAGCGTTTCCATATCACTCATTCCGCCCGTCTCTTCAAACCGCTCCATCACCCGAATCAAACTCATCGGCATTACCGTGTCCGCCGACCAATCCGCCAATTCCTCTTTCCACGCGGCAATAACCGGCACATTCAAATAACGGCGCTGACTCTCCGTCAGTTTTGAATTCTCCAGCCGGAACAATACAACATTGGCACGGTCACAAAACGAAATCAACATCGGAACCGGAATTGTCGAAACAAGCGTGGAAACCCGGCGATTCGGTTGGTAAAACATCTTTTGGCACGCTTCCAAATCCGTAAGAAATGATCGGGTGTCAAGATAATCACACCAAAGTAATCCGATATTTTCATCGTTGTCCGCAACAGTTTTTTTGCTCAGGAAATAATTTTCGACGGCAAGTGTCCGCTCTTTCAACCGCAGAACATCAGCACTTTTTTTCCCGAAATATTGTGAAATGGGAAACGAAGGCATTGTTTCGGCTTGGATTGCCATTCCCCATAGAATGACTCGCCGCTCCAAACCCAACAAAAGTTCCTCAATCGCCACATCACTCGGAATTATTTCCTGTGCTTCCGTATCCGGCACGGCAGTATCCAATACCGGCGTATCCGATACTGCCGCTTGCAGTAATTCCGGCAGAAATACTTTTGTTTGTGCGGTTTTCGCCTTTAATTTGTCCCGTAATTTTTCCCGAAGCGTTTCCAATTCGACGATGGATTTCTCCAATTGTTTCAGATGAGACCAAGCCTGAGTTGGTTTGGCTTGATTCATGTAAAACAAAACCGCTTCAAAATGATGCAGAGTTGTCTTTGCCCATTGGGAAAGTTCCGACATCGCCGGATCACGCAATTGCCCTAAGGATCGTAAATTCTCGGCAAACCTGACCGGATAAAAATCAGTTCTTACGGTTTCGGAAATGGGAACTCCCGCCCAAGCTACGCCGGGTATATCCTGCGTTAGCGGCGTCAATTTAACGGAAGACGGAGTGTTTGCCGCCGTTCTTTGCGGCAACTGTTGCGGCGTTATTTCCTGTGAAAAAAGCCGGCTCGCGAAAAAAGGTAAAAACAACAGCAACAACAAAACTGCAGTCATCACCGTTTGTTGAAAGTTTTTCCTCTGTTTCATGGATCGATTCAAGTTCACACAATACTCCGTTTTTTTTATCTGATCATTTCGGGATTTGACGACGGTATTATTATGACTCTACTGATTATCAACAAAGAACCGGAAATCAACAATTCCATTTTTCGGCGATTTAACGGAAAGAATTAAAAAAATCCGACGGAGATTGTTGTTGGTTGGTTATTCAATCACAAAACAATAAACTATTTTAAAGGAACGTATGTGTAATATAATTGTCCGTTGCGGAAGAGTTCCAGTTCTACGGTTCCTTTGGGGGTTTTGAAAGTATGCCAGTATTTAGCAATAAACCGAATATCGTTTTGTGAAGTAACCGCCCATTCGTGAATGGCGATAATAACATCACCCGGCATCACATTTATTTCTGCCATGCGGCTTCCTTCCCGCACGGCTTTCACCACAACCCCGCCAAGAGGACGATCATCAAGATAATCGGCGAATGTCCGCTTATATTCTTCGGCGGGCATAGGGGTGTACCGGATTCCCAACGTACCCCAAACCAGTTCGTCATAATTCGGTTTTGCCTGAGTTGCTGTTTTGGGCGAAAATCCGGCGTTGGACGGTTTGGGAAAGTTGTTGTTTTGGGAACGGGAAATTCCCTGAACCAATTTATCTTCACGCGGCGGTCCCAAACACACCGCCAAATCCAACGTTTCCGTGTTCCGCAGAATGGAAAACGCAATCTCATCTCTGGATTTCAGATCAATCAACGCTCTTGAAAAATCCAATTTATTGGAGACGAAATATTGTCCGATTCCTTTGATGATGTCGCCTTTTTTGATTCCGGCTTCGGCGGCGGGGCTGTTGTTTTCAACCGATTCAACCACAACATTAAAACGATTTCCCCGCGGCACGGACAACGAATCGCTATCAATAATATTATTTTCTTCCTGATAAACATGCAGACCGAACGAGACGGATTGTTCGGCGATTTCTTTCATTAATTTGGCGGCAACATCGGTAACCTGATCGATTGGAATTGCAAAGGCAATTCCGGTGGCGCCATGCCGGATAGCAGCGTTAATTCCGATCATTTCGCCGTCAACATTGATGAGAGGACCGCCTGAGTTTCCCGGATTGATTTCCGTATTTGTCTGAATCGCAACACGGTAAACAAGGGAATCATTGACGTCCACTTCCCGATCACTTCCGCTGATTCTGCCGTCGGTGAGGGAAAAAGCGTAGCCGTAGGGATTTCCGATAGCGATACAACTTTCGCCGGGAATGAGATCGCAGGAACGACCAAGTGTGATTGTTTTGAGTGGTTTTCGGGGAATTATTTTAATGATGGCAAGGTCGGTTTCGGTATCTCTGGCGACGAGGCTGGCAGTGAAGACGTTGCGGTCAAAGGTGGTAACCTGAATTTTGCGAATACCTTCTACAACATGAAAATTCGTAAGAATATATCCTCGTTCGTCGATAATAATTCCGGTTCCCACACCATTGTAGGATTTTCCGGCGTCTTTTTGGAAATTTTGGAAATTATTGAATTCATCGACTTTATCGCCTTGAATACAGACGACGGCATCGCAATTTCGTTCGTAAGCTTTGGTTGCCCAATTGCTTCGGGATTCGGAGGCGTAAACCGAAAAAGTGCCTCTCAATACCGGAATCATACCGCAGGCGACTAGGGAAACCGCGACAAGGAGGACAATGATTCTTGGGAATGGCATTGTTCCGGTTGATCTGTTGTAAAACATCGTAAACGGCAGATTGCTGGTTAATTCGGAATAATCAATATAAATCGTATAAGCGTTGTTCTTTGATCCCAAACAGGCTTAGAGTAGATTTTCGGCGATTGCGGAGTGTTGCTTGAAAGGGACTGGTTTTACCAGAATAATCGGAAAATATTATCTATCTTAAAAAAAGATTGAAAAAGTGGGAAAAATAGAAAGGAATAAGAGTGAATCGCCGGAAAGTAAATGATTGTACCTATTCGGTGATTTATCCATAAAATAGGACTGAATAGATACAATGTTCTTTCTGTCCCTTTTGTCTTTTTAATAACATCTTTTGCAGCCGTTATTCGATAACCTTTTGTGAGATAAGGGATTACAGAGCATAAACAGGAAAAAAACCTTTTCGGAAATTTCGCAATCTCCTGTAATATCAGGAGTTAGTTCGGAAAAACAACAACCCGCAACTCCGTCTATAACCGCTCATTTCTCTGTTAATTCGGGTAAAATCCCTATATCTAGTGTTTATAATCTTCCAAAACACCAAAATAGCCGGTTTAGTTGCAAAACTTTATTTTCTCGTTAAACTTTATCCTAACTTGCATTCCGAAGTTCGGCAGTGACGTGCCGGATAAGTTCCAGATTTAAGGATTGTTTCACCGATTTCTAATAAAATTTAGTTGCCGGAGAACGGCAACAATTAAATAAAGAAATCATTGGAAAATATTTTCCCCTGAAATAGTAGAGGTACTTTCAAAAAAGACTATCGGTTTTTCAATAAAAAAGAATTTCACGCCGTGTTTCGGCAACCTTATTATTAATTTTTTACCGTTCAATCATGATGCTGTTTTGAAAAAACGGCGGGTAATAACGGCAATAAAATGATAATACTTGATTTGCATCTTTTATAGATGTGATTATCATGGGTTTCCGAATTTCGATGTTGATTACCGCCGCAGAGAAGTGTCTAAGGACGTACTCCGGTTAAAGGTATATGTTTTTTTACTGGGAACCGGCTCTTTTTTAAGGGTTACCGGCAATTATTTAGGGTGTGAGGTATTGACCAAGAGACATTCCTGCCATGTTAGGAGGATATGAGAATGCCAAGGAAGCCTCAGATCGGGATCAATTCGGATTACCGCGCTGCCCAAAAAGGAGTACCGGCTTTAAGTGTTGTGTTTTCCGGTTATTACGATTCCCTTCTTCAGGCGGGTGCTTTGCCTGTTGTAATTCCCCCCTTTCCCGAAAACCGAGACCTTGACGCAAACCTAGAGCAGGTGATTTCCATGCTGGACGGTGTTGTCATGGTTGGGGGGGCTGACCTCGACCCACGGCGTGATGGATATATGCTCCATTCGTCGGTAAAATTACTTGATGAACGCCGTGAGACGTTTGACAGATTTTTAATTGAAAAGATTGCCGAACACCGAGTACCGCTCCTCGCCATTGGGACAGGGATGCAACTCCTGAACGTCTCACAAGGAGGAACATTGTTCCTTCATATACCGGAAGACCTCCCAAGAGCTCTTCCGCACCGGGATGCGATGGATCCAAACCATCGTCATGCTTTGGTGGTAGAAAAAGACTCGCTCATGGAACGAGTTTACGGCGAAAACGATATTCGTGTCAACAGTGTGCATCACATGGCTGTTGACGATGTTGCGCCGGGTTTCCTTGTTACGGGCAGGTGTCCGGACGGGGTTGTTGAAGTGATTGAATCGTTACACCATGATTGGTTTGCCGTAGGAACACAATTTCATCCTGAAAGTCCTTCGGCAACAGCGTTGGACGGACGTATCTTCAAAGAATTTGTGCAGGAAATTGTAATACGGAACCGAATGATGGGGGTTCATCTCCTGGAAGTGGAAGAACCGGCGTTTGTTTGAACTTTCGACAGTCAAAACGGCGCAGTCTTCTTCGCAACCGGAACGGTTACCGGTTTTAATCCGGTAACCGTTGTTTTATTTTTCCGGTTCACAATCCGCAATATTCATGCAGACCAAAATTCCGTCGTCCGTTTCGAGGACACGTTTTTAGGAAAGCGGGAGTTTTGTCTTCGTGAATTAGGGGATTTTGATTTTAAGAAATGTATCTATTCAGTCCTTTGTCAAACTATGATGCAAGAAAACTTCCTTTCTCTCTGATTTTTTTCTAAGCCTGCAAGAGCGAGATGTGCAAAACCGGCAGATCGGAATTGCATTGCTCTGAAAGGGCAATCTATTTTAGTAGGCAATCGTTCGCCTATCTTGCGACTACCAATTCAACAATTCATAAGGTAGGCGATCAAAAGGTAGGCAATCGTTGGGTGAAAGCCCTTCGCCGAACGATTGCGTCGGCGTTAGCCGACTGGGAATTTGTACAATGTTGGATGTTTCGATTGCCTAGGGCTGAAAGCCTTTTAGTCAATACAGTAGCGTAGGGCGTTGCCCTAATGCTGCTGTGGTGTTTTATATTTTTTGAAATTATTTATTTGAAAGCGTATTTTATCTAGAGGCATTTTTCAATTTTTTTTTTGAAAAATGTCTTTTTTTGATGTTTTTTTTCCGGATTTCTTTGAAATCGGTATTCCTTTAATCTGGTGATTTAGTTATACCAATTTCCAACCTCCTTTGCTTGTTATGCAATTAACCTTCGAAGGAGGTTTTTTTATGTTAGCAGATACTTCCAATTCCGGCAACAGCAATTTTGTTCCCAATTCATCTGTTGGCGTTGCCGTTCCCGAAACTTATTCCCACGCCGAGCAGTCAGCCGCGATCAACAAGATTTTGCCGGAAGAAGCGGTTCAAGCGATATTTAAAAAATATCATTGCGATTTTGGCGG
>JAITQV010000262.1 GCA_031288765.1 Planctomycetaceae bacterium | reverse complement strand
TCTCCTCCTGAACCGTCTTCCCAAAGAACTGAACGCCTCCTGATGTTTTCCGTAATTCAAATATAGAACGTAACACAATACTGTTTTGTTTACCGTTGATAATTCCTGTTCATAATCGGCAACAACCGACGTAACTGTCTATTTTTATTAACCACAGAATACACAAAACACACGGAAATTTGTAAATTGATAAGATCGTAAGTTTATTTTTTGAGGACACAAAATGAATACCATAACAAAATAGCATTCTGTTTTTTGTTATTTTTTGGGGTACTATTCTCTATAAATAAACCAATCTTGAAGTTGTACGTAAACATTTATTATTATAACTTCCGTGTGTTCCGTGTATTCTGTGGTTAATAAAAATAGGCGGTTGCCTGATGTTAATTTGTTGTAATTTTTAGTCCGTGTTCGTCAATATCGTAAAGCAGAATTTCATCGGGGCATGGACTGCCGCGATGTTTTGAAACGTACATGGCGCGGCGGAATTTATTACCATCACGAATTTTTCCCATATAAATAATCGTGTTGGCATTGGCGAGAAGATCGCCTTCATCCAACGGTTTTTCAATCATCGCATCCAATGATGTTTCGCCGCTCGTGTAACTGACCAAACAACCAATCTCTTCTTTATTGTAAAGATGTTTACGGATTTTTGTTTCATTCTCACGAAAATGCTGCCGGAACAAATCCCGCGCCACCCATTCCGCATCTTTGCGAATTATCTGATGATAAACATATTCCAGCAATTCAAATTGGATGGATTCGCCCTGATGTTGAACCGGCTCAATCCCGTCCACCACAAACCGCCGTCCGCCGCGAATAAAATGTCCGAAAAAATAGGCAATTGTCGCATCAAGATGTTTTGACAGTTCCGCCTGCCAGTCATTCCATTGGTCAAAATCCATATCACGTTTGGTAACCCGTTTGCCCTGATAAGTTAAAGCACGAAAATAATCGCCGGGTTGTTTTTTGTTATCAAAAAAGTGTTCGTAATCGATCACGTCTTGCACAACTTCTTCCTGAAGAGTCCATTGGAAAAGTCTTTGGGCGTATTCTTTATGTCCTTGCGGGTCGCCGCGCGAAGCCATGTCGAACAAAACGCCGCGTCGTCTTTCTTGTTGGAGACCGGCGTTGGCGTACTGGATTCCGAACTGCGTTTTGCCAATCCCCGAAGAACCCACTAAAACCGTCATCGTTCCCGGTAACAACCCCCCGCCAAGATATTGATCCAAACCGGAAATTCCCGTCGATTGCCGATATTCTTTGAATTGTTTGGTCATAGGAAAATAAAATTGAAAATGAAAATGAAATAAAAAAGTATCCGTAAACCGTTACCGAAACGCATCTATCCGGTGAATTGATGATTTTCCCTGATCTGCTTCGGGGAGGTAGGGGGGCAGTTTTTTTTCGGCGAAAACCGGATCAAATTGTGTCATTCGCTGGCGTCCTCCAATCATCGGCAGAGAAAGCATGTCCTCACCGACCAACGGTTTCGCATAACGTACAAATTCATCGGAAACATCGCAGCCATTGGGTAAAATCCACGGCTTTGGAAAAGCACGTTCACTGTTTGCAACCAATTCCAACGGAACTTTGTCGTAACGGACATTGTAAATGGAGCCGGGTTCACGCAAAATCGTTGACATAAATCCGCCTTGACCGGTTGCGGCAAGTTCCATCGCTTTTTGACCGAGCCGGTAGGCTTCGTCCAAATCAACCGGCGACGCATAAGCCATCGAATGACGTTGGTCGGTTCCCGGTACATTTCCCCGCGCCGAACCTTTTGCCGGAAATCCTTTTTGATTCAGATAATTAACAACAATTTGCGCAACAGTCATTTGACTTGCGCTGAAACTTGTATGTCCGAAGGAATCTTTAACAGCACCGACATCGCCGACATGAAATCCTTCGCTGATGACAACAATACAACGCCCGGATTGTTTCACAAAGGTATTAACTTGTTCCGCTAATTTTTCCAGTGAACAGGGACTTTCTGCAAGATAAATTAGGAGCGGGATGTTATCACGTTTGGGGTCTGCCAGACGCGCCGCCGCCGGAATAAAACCGATTTTACGTCCCATTGCCTGCAACACGAGAACCGGATCCGCCGGACAAGAACCTTTATTTTCTTCATTGGCATACTGAACCGCGTGAAGCCAATATTTTGCGGTTGAACCGTAGCCGGGGGTATGATCGATCAACTTAAATTCACTGTCGCCGACATCATTATCAATCGTTTTCGGTATGCCAACCGCCGTAAGTTCAAGACCGCGTTGTTTTGCCAGTTGTGCAATCTTATTTGCGGTATCCATTGAATCATTGCCGCCGTTGTACAGAAAATAACCGACATTATGTGCCTTCATCACTTCGATAATGCGTTCGAAATCTTTCTGTTGGTGTGATTTGAGTTTGTAGCGGCAAGTTCCGATGGAACCGGCAACAGGGGTATAACGGAGCAGGGCGATTTCTTCGTCGGGTTGGGCGGAGAGGTTCAGGAGTTCTTCTTTGAGGACTCCTTCAATACCGTGGCAGGCGCCATAAACGGTTCCGATGTTGTCAAATTCACGCGCCGCCTCAATCACTCCGCGCATGGAACTGTTAATAACACAAGTGGGTCCGCCGCTTTGGGCGATTATCACATTTTTTTTCATGGAATTAAATCAATTAGGGTTTTACAGAGGGTTACAGGGTTTTAAAGTGGAAGTTGCAATTGCAGCCAAAACTGAAATTGTCCTTATTTTACGCAAATAATGACGGGGATATTTTACCGGATGACGGTAGCACGGATTAGGATACCGGAATTATTTTGGAAGTCAAGAGAATCTTCCGATCCGGCGGTTGTACCGCATTTCACCGCCGGTTATGCACATCACACAACTCTTGCGGAATTATGAGGAAAAATATAAAATTCATTGAAATATTACCAATTAACTCTTTAACCCAATGAAACAA
>JAITQV010000222.1 GCA_031288765.1 Planctomycetaceae bacterium | reverse complement strand
TAACCGAATTAGGGAACTCCCTAACCGAATTAGGGAATCCCCTAACCGAATTAGGGAACTCCCTAACCGAATTAGGGAACTCCCTAACCGAATTAGGGAACTCCCTAACCGAATTAGGGAACTCCCTAACCGAATTAGGGAATCCCCAAATTGGATTAGGGAACTCCCAAATTGGATGTAAAACTTTATTTTTCAACTTATTTTTGGAGAAATTACTATGCCAATGAAACACGATTGGTTAGCACAAAACCACGAAGCCCTGTACAATCAGGCAATGAAAACTTGGAACTATCTGCAAATACCCGCCCACCGCAACCACATGGGTTTCACCGCCGAAACACCCCAAGCGGCATGGCTCGACGGGGAATTTACGGAAAGTTTTCAGGCATTTGAGGGTGCGTTTGAGGAGTGGAAAGACGATACCCAACGCACAAAACTCATAATCGAACGCCTCAAAACCGCCGAATCCAACTTCCGACTCCATTACCGGAAATTGTACACCGGTTTTTTGAAGGACAGCCCCCTCGTGTCCGATGAAGATCTTGTCGGAATGGGGTTGCCGCCCCGAACCACCGGACGTACCCCCGCACCCGTCGCCACCACCTACCCCGATTTCGATGTGGACAGCGGAACTATCCGGCGGTTGATTATCAACTTTTACGATCAGGGCGAAAAAAAATCAAAGGCAAAACCCAACGGGCAACACGGCGCCGAAATCCGTTGGGCAATCCTCGACGCCCCGCCAACCTCCATCAACGACCTCGTTAATTCCTCCTTCGATACGCATACGCCGTTCACGTTGGAATTTGACGAAAACCAACGCGGAAAAACCGTCTATATCTGCCTAAGATGGGAAAATACACGCGGTGAAAAAGGTCCTTGGAGTGAGATTGTTTCCGCTATCATCCCGTAAGCGAAGGACACAGTTTTGTCCGCAGATTACGCAGATATAATTGTAAAGATTGTAATTTCGTAATTGGGGTTGATGGTTTGGGATGTGGGGTTGGCGGTTTGAGATTGGGAATTGTAGGGGCGAAACATTGCCCGCCCCCACTCAACCCATCACCAACTCCCCACTCATTTCGCCCTTGCAGAATTAACCGGCAATATTAAACACACTGCCTTATCAGTCGCCGCGCCGTATAACCGCATCGTCAAGATCGGCTTTGCGCTGAGCCTTCTTCCGGCTGTGCGCCAAAAACGCATTAATGTGTTTTTCAAAAAATTCCGCAACCCCCTGAATCAGTACAAAAAGAACCGGCGTTACATAAACACCGACCATCGTCTCCATCAATAAACCGCCAAATACCCCGTTGCCAATCGCATTCCGGGAATTACCGCCCGCCCCATCCGCCCAAACCAACGGCAATACCCCCAAAATAAACGCAAACGACGTCATGAAAATCGGACGTAACCGTAACCGCCCCGCCTCATACGCCGCTTGAACCAACGGCGTACCATGCGACCGCCGCTCCTTCGCAAATTCGGTAATCAAAATAGCATTCTTCGCCGATAACCCCACCATCATCAATAACCCAATCTGTGTGTATAAATTAATCTCCGGCATCTTGCCCGCATGAAGAGCAAAAAGCGATACCGCCGTCAATGACCCCGCAACCCCCAACGGAACCGCCATCATAATAATTAACGGCGACGCCCAACTCTCATATTGAGCCGCAAGAATCAAAAATGCAAATAAAATCGAAATCGCAAAAAATATCGCCGTCTGATTGCCAACCCGCTTCTCCTGAAATGTCAGCCCCGTCCAGTCATAACTAAAACCGTCCGGCAATGTCTTACTCAACTCCTCCATCTTCTCAATCCCCTCACTGGTACTGCGGAACGGATGAACAATTCCGGTAAACTGCGCACTCGGAAACATATTGTACCGCGTCAATAATTGCGGTCCCGCAACCTCCCTCACCGTCGTAAACGCCTCCAACGGCACCATCGTACCAACATTGTTTTTAACCTTGATGCGGAGAATGTCCAGAAGATTGTCCCGATATTCCCCCTTCGCCTGAACATTCACCCGATACGTCCGACCAAAAACATTAAAATCATTAACATACGCCGCCCCAAGATACGATTGCAACGCCGCAAACACTTCCCCTAAATTCAACCCCATTCGCTTCGCCTTATCGCGGTCAATATCCAAAAACAACCGCGGCGCACTCGGATTAAACGGCGTAAGCGCCGCAACTATCGGATTATTGTCTTCCGCCTTCGTCTTCAAATCGTCCATCACCGCAGCAATCGTGTTCGCCCCAACTCCGCGCTCGTCCAAAAGAACATACGAAACCCCGCTCGCTATCCCAAGTCCCTGAATCGGCGGCGGCGTAAACATCTGAAATTGCGCTTCGGGAATCCGGTCAAGCCCCTTTTGTAGCCGCGCTTCAATAGCCGGAATCTTCAAGCCCTCATCCCGCCGCTCCTTCCAAGCACGAAGCGGCATAATAATCATCCCAAGATTGGAACCCTGACCGCCGATAAATGAAAACCCGTTAATGTACATCGCCGACCTAATACCGCCGCTTTCAATATAAGTCTTCTTCTTGTCCCAAAACCGCTCATAAATCTTCGCCGCAAGATTCCGTTTGTTGTAATCCTCACTTCGCTTGATTTTTTGCTGCGCCGTAACCAACCGTTCAACACGCGTCAAAACTTCCGCTGTACGTTCCTGCGACGCCCCTTCGGGAAGCTTCACCTCCATAAAAATTACGCCCTGATCTTCGTCCGGCAAAAAACCCGAAGGAAGATTCATCACCGACCAAATTAATAAACCAATCAAACCCGCCCAAAGTAAAAAAATTACCGGAGCAATGTAAATCATCGATTTAACGGTTTTCAAATAAAATTGCCCGAAACCGTCAAAGAAAAAATTGAAAATCCTGAACCCAACAAACCGTTTGTTCTTCGGAACTGACGGACGAAGCAAAATCGCACACAACGCCGGTGCCAATGTTACACCGCAAATCCCCGAAATTCCAACCGCGCCCGCTATCGTTAATGCAAATTGTTTGTAAAGCTGACCGACAATCCCCTGCATCATCGCCGTCGGAACAAATACCGCCATCATCACAAGAACCGTCGCCACCACCGGTCCAATCACCTGAAGCATCGACTTTTTCGCCGCCGCATGAGGATCAAGATGTTCCTCGTCAATAATACGCTGCGTATTTTCGACAACAACGATCGCATCATCAACAACAATTCCAATGACAAGAATCAAACCAAACAATGTCATCGTGTTTATCGAAAATCCGAATATGTTCATAAGGAAAAACGTCCCGATAATCGAAACCGGAATGGTTAAAACCGGAATCATTGCCGCCCGCCAATCCTGAAGAAATATAAAAATCGTAAAAACAACAAACATAACACAAAGAATCAATGTTTCCTCAAATTCGTCAACAGTTGCCTGAATAAAATCGGTGGCGTTAAACGGAATCGCATACTCCAAACCGCTCCGCTCAATAGATTCTTTGATCGACGCCATCATGTTGATCACATTGGCGGAAACCTCCAACGCATTGGCTCCGGCACGCGGCGCAATCGCCATACCGGTCGCCATCTTGCCGTTGAACCTCGCTTCGCCGGAATAGTCGGCAGCACCCAATTCAATAAGCGCAACATCTTTTAAACGCAAAACCCCGCCGGTTGAATCACTGCGGAGAATAATATTTTCAAATTGCGAAACATCTTGAAGACGCCCCAAGGTTACAACCGCCAAGTTCGTTTGAATCCCGTCGGGAACCGGTTCAAGACCAATCCGACCCGCAGCAACCTGAACATTTTGCTCCTGAATCGCAGCACGGACTTCCTGAACGGAAAGACCGCGCGCCGCCATCGCGTCTTCGTCAAGCCAGATACGCATACTAAACGTCCGGCGGTCAAACATCATCACTTCGCCAACTCCCTTAACACGCGCCAAACGATCTTTCAAATAAAGTGAAGCATAATTCGCAAGATATTGACCGCTTTTGGTTCCCTGTTGCTGAGTGCCGTTCGCCTCAGCCGCCTGCGCCGCCGCCAACGCACCGGAAATTCCCATACCGTGATGAACGGCAGACTCCGGCTGTTCGGGTTGCGGTTCGGTTCTTTCCGGTATTTTTTCAAATAAATTGACAAAACAAATAAAATTCGTCGCCCGTTTATCAACCCGAACTCCTAAACGCCGAACTTCATCCGGCAAAAGCGGTTCCGCCGCTTTGACACGGTTCTGAACAAGAACCGACGCAATATCGGGATTCGTCCCGACTTCAAACGATACGGTAATTCGCAACGAACCGTCGCTGGTACATTGCGAATCCATGTAAATCATGTTATCAACACCGTTGAGTTGTTCCTCAAGCGGAATCGCCACCGCATTGGCAACATCTTCCGCACTCGCGCCGGGATAAGTTGCCGAGATGGAAATTGTCGGCGGCACAATATCGGGAAACTGCTCTACCGGTAACGTCATAAACGATACCATACCAAGCAATGTTATCACCAAACAAACAACACATGCAAATATCGGACGATCAATAAAAAAATGGGAAAACATGGTTCAATATTGTTGGACACGCTATTGTATAACGCGGTAAATTAAATGTTGTTAAGTATTAGCCGTTATCATTCGGACACGATTATTGTTTCGGACATGCTTTTCTGAAATGGAGTTTTCCGTTCTAATGGTATTTTTAAAAATTACAATTTATCCTCAACAATATATTCTGTAATAATTTCCAAACCGGGAATATTTTCAAAATCTTTTGCATTATGCGTTAACAAAGGACAACCTAACGCTAAAGCAGTCGCGGCAATCCAAGCATCTTGAATCGAAATCGGCTGATTCCGACGAGCTGTCCTTACAAACGCAAACCATGCGATAATCGAATCATCTGAATGAATAATAGTATAATTTTCTGTAATAATTTCCTTTAATTGTTCTCTTTTATGATTTCCCCAGTTTTGCCGGAAAACACCATAATACAACTCGCCTAGAGATTGAAAAGAGAGAAAACATTCATACTCATTCAAATATCGTTCATACAAAACCGCCAACGTATGATGATTAAAATCATACGAAAAAACACACGTATCAACAACAATTGGAAATTTCATTCTTGTTTAACTCTTTCAATATTTTCAATAAAGCTATTCTGTTGAGTTTCCAAATCCTTACTTATACGTCGGCTTTCATTGAGAACAGTCATAAATTCATCAAATTCTTTATTACTTAAAGGAGGTTTACGATTTGCAGTTACATTCTTTATTTTCTTTTGTTGTTTTTGTGATTCGACAATTTCCTCCAATGGTTTTACTAACCCCCGCTCAACATACCAATTACGAATTATTTTTTGTTCTTCCTGCGAATAAGCACGGAGAACACCGTTTTCCCAATCCGTTACCGGACACGGAATTTCCGAAGAAACATGAAAATCAAACGGTACATCGGAAAAAGAATGTAATTGAGTCATTGTTAATTTTCGCTCCGATAAATATTTTGAAGGAACAAAACAAGATATGATTATTCCCTTTACGGTTGGGATTCGGATGTGGAACTATTGGTAGGGTTATTTTCTTTTGATTCGGAAACGGTATCCGTTTGGGGCGATTCATTGGGAATTTCCGTTTGTTTTACCGTTGTTTCCGGTTCTTCTTTTTCCGCAACACCGGTTGCGGTTTTATCTGGAATTACTCCGTTTGCAACGGTTCCGTTTGTAACAATTCCGGCATCGGCGAGGCGGCGTTGGTTGTATTCTTCCAGCGTAATCGGCGCCACTTCCGATCCGACTTTGGCACGTTGGAGTCCTTCGACAATATAAGTTTCACCCGAATTGAGACCGTCCAAAACAATCCGCATTTGAGAATCCAGTAATTGCCCGATTTTAATATCACGCCGTTTCACAAGATATGTTTCGTAAGCCGGAATCGGATCGCCTTTTTTATCTTTGAGTTGTTGCCCGAAACGGTCTTTGGGTGTGTACATTCCTCTCTCCACAAGAAGAACATATTTTGTGTCAAGATCGGTTTGAATGGCTTTTTCCCGAATCAGCACGGCATTTTTAACTTTTTCGTAAGGAATCCGAACGCGGCAAATCTGACCCGGATAAATCATATAATCATCTCGCCCGTTAAGATCGTTAAGATGAAGTAAGGGATTTCGTAATTCCCCTCGCAAAGTAATTTGTCCGGTTTCATAGGTAATCCGGTTGTCAACCAGAGCAACAATTTTACCTTGCAGAGCAAAGTCAGCCGCCAAAACATCCGTACCGGTTGATAACGCAACATCAAATATTCCTTGATACCCATTTCCCGTATCACTGTTTTGCGGTGATTGACTGTTGGTTGATTGATTGCCGGGCAATTGATTTTGCGGTTCTTTGTTTTCGGAGTTTTCTGTTTTGTCAATTTCCGTTTCGGCGGAAATTTTGAGTGCTTCATTGAATTTTTCACGGAAACCCAAACGTTCTTTCATTTCAATAAATTGCCGGTCGCTGATGAAAAAGTCAACATAAATCGGGTCTAATTGGGCGATGGACATGAGAACGGACTGATTTCCGGTTGGGCTGACGTAGTTACCGACATCGACGAGATTTTTTGTTCCTTTTCCGGTGATTGGCGCTCTCAAATCGGTGTATTGGAGATCGAGTTCCGCACGCCGAACCGAAGTTTTGGCGAGTTCGACAGAGGCTTGAGCCGTTTGAAATTCCGCTTGCCGGGACTGAAATTCTTCGATGCTGATGGTTCTGGAATCGACGAGTTGTTTTCCGCGGTCGAGGTTTGATTTAGCGAGGGCGGCTTTTGCTTCAGTCACAGCCAGTTCGGCTTTTGCGGCGTCGAGAGCGACCTGAAACTGGTCTTGTTCGATTAACGCCAAACGATCACCTTTGTTGATAATCGCGCCGGATTTGAAAAACAGTTGTTCGAGATAACCGGCAACACGCACCCGAATATCAACCAACTTATAGGGAACGGTACGTCCTTCCACATACATGTAAAGTTGAACATCATCCTGACCGACTTTATCAACAACGACTTCCGTTTTAGGAATTTCGGCGGGACCGGCGGAATTTTGTGTTTGTTTCTGTCCGCAACCTGTTTGGGCGAAAAGAATCAGTGTAAAAATACCGGAAAAAAACAGACTTTTACTTATTCCGATTTTCATTTTTTGGTGTATTTGATTGGAAAGTGATTTGGTGGTGAAAATAAAACTTTTGTTTGAAACGCTAGTTTATGGGAATAGTTTATCGGATTTTCTCAAAAAGACAAGAGGTCGGGAATATCCTGAGAGAACTTTTCGGGAAAAACGGGAATAAAGTTGTTGATTGTTTTCGAAAATCGCATAAAATCAATAATTAGTGATCTTCACGGATATTTACAGGAATTGTTTAGGTTTTTTTAGGTATTGGGGGTTTATGCGAAAATTTGTGCCGGAAGGTTTCCGGTTTTTTGGAATTTCTTAAATTTTGTTTATTTGTGTGAATGGTTGATTGTATTTGAATTGTTTTTTCGGAAGTTAGTTTGTTTTGATCCTTCAATTTCAACGATTTTATGGCTTTAGTAACGCTTCGAATTTTGGATGGTCCTGAGCGGGGAAAAGCGTTTCATCAGATTGCGACGCCGGTTTCTATTGGGCGCGAGGAAGGCAATTTTATTCAATTGAATGATGAACGAGTGAGTCGTTATCATTTGAAGATTCACGAGAATGACGGAGTGATTCTTTTAACTGATCTTCAAAGCACGAATGGTACGCGGGTGAACGGTGAAGTTGTTCATGTTTGGCAGCTTCGTTCCGGGGATATTATATCGGCGGGTCGTTCGGTTTTGATGTTTGGTTCGACGGAGGAGATTGCGGCGCGGCTTGCGAAGTTGAATCGGGACGATTTATCCGCATCGGTTCCGATGGGTATTGACGGCGAGGAGTTTCAATATCTTGAGCATTACATGGAGGGGTCGAAATTAGAAAAGTTATCTTCTCATTTATTTGAGGTGGAGATATTTCGCGGGCTTTTCAAGGAAGAGTTAGCGCCGCTTCATTTATTAGCGCCGCCGGATCCGCCGACGGATCTTCCGCCGCGTCAGTTAGCTCAAATGATGGAATTTCTCCAATATATTCTTATTCGGTTGCGTTATTTGACGGCGACTGTTCGTTCCGAACCGTTGGAATCAAAAAACGGAGAAGAGGGTGCGGAAGGTGGGAAGGTTTCACTTTCTGCGGTTCAATGGCAAAATCTTCTTGATCTTTATGCGCGTATTGCGAAGCATTTGGAATCGGTTACCGAACCTTATGTTCACGACTCGTATGAAAAAGTGGTTTAATGTGTAGAATTTTGGGGGTTGTCTGTTTTCCGTAATATTTCAGCTTTCAGCGGAATTTTTTCTGAAAGATTTCTAATCAAGAGGTAGGCGATCACAAGGTAAGCGATGTTTCGCCGAAACATCGCTTGCCGGTAGGCAATCAAAACAACCAACTTTACATAAATTCATAAATTCGTTGTCGGCTGGCGCTGACGCAACTGAATAGATACAAAATATTTTTGTGTCCTATTCCCTATAAATAAACTAACCTTGAAGTTGTATGCCATTACTATTTACAAATTCCGTGTATTTCGTGTATTCAGTGGTTAATAAATAGACAAAATTACTTCCGAACTCCAAAATCGGAGTTCCGAATACCGAAATCGAAGTTCCGAACACCGAAATCGGAGTTCCGAACTCCAAAATCGGAGTTCCGAACTCCAAAATCGAAGTTCTGAACACCGAAATTGGAGTTCCGAACACCGAAATCGGAGTTCCGAACACCGAAATCGGAGTTCCGAACTCTAAAATTGGAGTTCCGAACACCGAAATCGGAGTTCCGAACTCTAAAATTGGAGTTCCGAAGTAGAAATTAGGTAATATTTCAGTCGAATTTGAGAAAACGTATTATCATTGTTTCAACTGAATAAATACGATTTGTTTTTTAACGCGGAACACGCTGAAATTTCGTGGAATAACGCGGAAGTTATTGTCCTGCGTCTTTCCGCGTACTTTTCCGTGTTTTCTGCGTTAAAAAAACATTCCACTGAATAATTACCGTT
>JAITQV010000170.1 GCA_031288765.1 Planctomycetaceae bacterium | reverse complement strand
TTTGATGCAACTTGCGTTTGGCAGTTATCATCCGAATGGCGCCAATTTTCAGTTTGGTGATGGAACCGTCCGGTTTTTTCCAAACACAATTTCAAAAGAAGTTTATCAGGCGGTTAGTTCCCGAAACGGACAGGAAACCGTTGGTTTTTAAGTCTTAAATAAACACTTTGACCTTGCCTGTTTATTGTACCGGAAGTCCGGGCAATAAACGGGCTTGGACATTCAAACAATTAAATAATCTTATGAAACGAAAAAATTCAAGACATTTAGTACCTTATTACATGCTTGCGGCAAGTTTCTTATTTATTGTATTTCCTGTTTTAAGCGGTTGTGGAAATGCTTATACAGGACGATATAATGATCTTGGTCTTGTGGAAGTCAAAGGTACTGTAACATTAGACGGTCAACCGTTACCTGATGCACAGGTTCGTTTTGAACACGATGGGGATAAAACTTATTCCTATGGTGTTACCAATGCCCGCGGCGAATATCAGCTGCTTTTTGATTCCCGCAAAGCCGGTGTTTTACCCGGTTCAAAAACCGTCCGTATTTGGACAACACGAAAAGGTCTTGATTCCGAGCAATTGACGCAAGAAAATGATACGGCTCAAGAACAGATTCCCGCCCGATACAATCAAGAATCAACCTTAACGGTTACGGTTGAAACGGGAAAATCACAAACCTTTGATTTTGATCTTAAATCAGGAAAATGAAACGGAAAAACGCAGTGTTTTTCCGGCACACATTATTTTTAACCTTTACCCCTATTACAACAATGAAAACAGAAAACACTTTTTACAACACGTTCCAAAATATTTTTGGAACATCCCTTTGGAAAACGGTAACCATTTTTTGTTTAACGTTTTTCCTGTTACAGCCGTTGTTTGCCCAAACGGAGCAAGCGGTTGAAAGCCCGCGCCAAAGCGCGGTAACATTGCAGGTTCCGCCGGCACAGGAATCGTTTACGTTTCTTGTGTTTTCGGATCGGACAACCGGAATACCGGAAGATATTGCGATTCTCAAAGATGCGGTTGTTGATGCCAACCGTCTTGCTCCCGATTTTGTAATGAATATCGGGGACATGGTTCAGGGTTACAACGCCACCGAACAATGGCTTGAACAAATGAAGGAATACAAGTCGGTAATGAATGGGTTGAAATGTTCTTGGTTTCCGACTGCGGGCAACCATGATATTTACGCCGGACGTTACGCTAATGACTTGCCGAAAGGACAACACGAAAAAGAATTTGAAGAACATTTCGGACCGCTTTGGTATGCTTTTGAATACAAAAAGTATTGGTTTATTGTTCTCTTTACCGATGAAGGAAATCCCGAAACCGGTGAAAAGAATTTTTCGAAACCGGAATGTCAGACAATGAGCGAACCACAGTTTCAATGGCTGAAATCCGTTTTGAACAAAGCAAAAAACGCGGACGGAATCTTTGTTTTTCAACATCATCCGCGTTGGCTGGGCGGTCGTTACGGTAACGATTGGGACAAAGTTCATGCCGTGTTTGTTGAAACGGGAAATGTCAAAGCCGTTTTTGCCGGACATATTCACCGTATGACCTACAACGAAAAAGACGGTATCAAATACATGACTTTGGCGGCAACCGGCGGAAAATTGGATCGAATTGATCCGGCGGCGGGACTAATACATGAAATCCATCATGTTTCCGTACGTCAAAATGCCGAACCGGTGATTACGGTTTTACCGGTCAAGACAACACTTGATGTATCGGAAATACCGTCGAAACAACAAAACGTGTTGCCGGCGGTACAGCCAAAACCCAAAGAAACCGATACCAAAAAACAAGATGTTAAACCGATTCCGGGAACGGTGTTATAGAAACAAAAACACGGTACAACATCAATCAACGTACCTTCCAACCGGTCGAGTAAGCGGGGAATTTTCGTTTCGCCGCTTACTTGACCGTTTTTTTAGTATCAAATTTGTACTTCGAAGGTCTCTATTCGGTCAAGCAGGTAACAGTTCGCCAATCTTACAATTTTTACTTGTAAACAAATTAAAGTTAAAATTTGTCCTCTCCCATTTCTCCAATTCTTTGTCCCTATCTATCCCGTGTCAGGTTTAAAATAAAAAACGCATAACTCGTTGAAATGTCGTTATTTATTGAATAAACAATCACCAAATGATTCGGACTTCTATTTATAAAAATAGCGAGAGAAAATTCCTCTGAAAAAATTCGATTTGACTTTTAGCTCTACGCTGCATAAAACTCAAAATAATAATTCATGTGTCTTTTACCGTATTGTCTTGCGGTAATAACACTGTAATTTCAACAAAACCTTTTAAAAAAGGAGCTTGGTTATGAAAAATTTAACGAAAAACTTTGCAAGCAACTCAACCGACAATTTTATGTTGGAATGGGAAAAAGCGGGGGAGGGCGGTTATTTTTACAAAGAATTAAACGTCAATAAGGAACCTCCGATTGACAAGCAAAACTTTCCGACCTTCTTTTCTGTTTTCACTCTTACACGTTCTTCACCATTCGGCTTTACGTTGGTCGAACTTCTTGTGGTGATTGCAATTATTGGTGTGTTAATCGCTCTCCTCTTGCCTGCTGTTCAAGCAGCCCGTGAAGCCGCCAACCGAATGTCGTGTACCAGTAATCAGAAAAATATCGCTTTGGCAATGCAAAATTATCACGACGTTTATTCCGTTTTCCCCTACGGCGGAATTCCGTATCGGGAACATGAATTTGACGGCGGAGCGGGTGGTTTTTCCTACGACAGCCACTCTTGGGTTTCAAGATTCCTGCCGTTTATCGAACAAGCGCCGCTGTTTCAAAATTTGGACTTCACTCTTAGAGTTGGTAATGCCGGAGGAGACGGGCATTATCAATTCCGCCGAGCAATTCTCGATTTTATGAAATGTCCTTCCGACAAACGGGTTGTTGCGGAACCCGGAAATTACGAGTGGGGGATTTCACGTGACAATTATGTTGTCAATATGGGACGAACCGATCTTGGCGGTTACAACGGCGGCACTGATTCGATAATCACAAATACCGATTATCTGAATAATGGTGCGCCGTTCAGTATTGGACGTTTCGAAAATCCCTCTGCTCCGTCCGGGTTTAAACCGATTCAAACCGGTATGAATGATGCCGGTGACGGAACAAGCAACACGCTCATGGTTTCTGAGGTTGTTGTTCCGAAAGACACGGGTTATCAAGGTTATGTCGGCATTCCGCGGTATGCGGGCGGTGCCGGTTTCACAACGTGGTTTCCGCCAAACGGAACCGGAGATTATCTGGCTCGGAAATGTTATATTCAGGACGATCCGGCATCTTGTACACAAACATGGACAGATCACCGGCATGTACCGTTTTCTATTATTACCGCACGAAGTAATCATTCCGGCGGTGTGAATGCGGCTTTAATAGACGGTTCCGTCCGGTTTTTTCCGTCATCAATCAATATTGATACATGGCGGGCTCTTTCGACAACTCAAGGCGGTGAATCCGTCAGTCCCTAAATCTGTTCCTCAAAATTCATTCACACCTATCTTTCGTTTTTTAAACACAAAATGTCTAAAAAAATACAAAAATCAGTTTTGTTTCGGAATCAGTTCCAATGCCGTTTCGACAATACGGCTGTTGTTTGGAAACGTTTTGATTTACTCCGACAACTTTTAATCGTTTCGGTTTTATTGCCGGTTTTATTTTTAAGTTCCTGTTCGTCAAACGAGCGCGGAACTATTATTTCCGGTAATGTTACATTAGACGGAACTCCAATTCCCAACGGGCAGATTCATTTTTTGGATCAGCAAACGAAAGTGCCGGTAGCCGCCGCAATCCGAAACGGTAAATATTCCGTATCCATCGAATCGGGTGAAAAATCCGTCAAGGTGTTTGCGGAAAAGATTGTCGGGAAAATCCCGCGTGATCCGGCACAACCAAGCGGTGAAATGATTGATAAAACGGAACAATATGTCCCGAAAAAATTCAATACAAACTCGGAATTAACAGTAACGGTTGCCAATAAAAAGGAAGTTCGTGATTTCAATCTCAAAACTTTCGATCTGTGATCTTTCCGTTACATTCCTTAAAATCCATCTTTAACTTTCAACTTTTAACTTTCAATATTTAGGAAGCTTATTTATGAAAAAGTCAACCATTTTTGCTTTTACTTTGGTCGAATTGTTAGTCGTCATTGCGATTATTGGCGTTTTGATTGCGTTACTGTTGCCGGCGGTTCAAGCGGCACGGGAGGCGGCACGGCGAACACAATGTACGAATAATATGAAACAACTCGCTTTATCGTTTCACAACTTCCATGACGTTAATAAACGTTTTCCGAATGGATGTTGGGAACCGATTTTTTT
>JAITQV010000323.1 GCA_031288765.1 Planctomycetaceae bacterium | reverse complement strand
AAGTTCACGTTCAAATTCCGCCAATGTCTTACAATCCAACGCCAACTCAAAAAGCGAATCCAACGCAATTAAATCCGTATAAGAATTTACAGATTGTACAATTGAATTGGGTATTTTTTTAAATCGCTTATCGAGTATTTTAAGAACATCTTGGGTTTTACTTTCAATTTTGCCTTTTTTTACACCTTTTTTCACCCCTTTGAGTAAAAGTTCTTCCATTGTTGACATAACCATTTTTTCTGTCTCCTGTTTATTTAAGACTTTTGAAATTACTTTGACGGCGGTTTCTTTACTGGTTTTCGTTACTGCCAGAAAATAACGCGTCAACGCATTTAACCACCCATAAGTTCTCGGATCGGTTTTAACATCTTTGAAATATTCGATAATTCGCTCAAAATTTTCCGGTAATTTTTTTGCCGAAGTTGATTGTAAAGTATCCAAAAGAGCAATCAAAGCCGGCGGACCTTTTAATTCTTCCTGTGGAATTCGGGACGCATCAATCAAAATCGTCGGAACCGATAAAATGTGAGGATCAATATCACTTGGTAATGATACCATATCTTCAACTTGCAGCAACTCCTCCCACGGCGTTTCTCCGTGGTAAAGCACCACCATTACCACGTAGGGATATTTACCGTCGTCGGTCATTGTGTTTTCCGCGTCCGATTCGCAACCCTCATAAAATTCCAAGACCTTACGCAATCCGCGAAGCCATTGGCGACGTTTTTCCTTTTTGGATTGATGCTCAAAAAAGAAGAAAACTTTTGAATAACCGCCGTTTTTGAAATTTACGGAAAACCGCAAATCGCCGATAACTTCCTGCAAATGATCGTCCACAGTTATTGGCGATTCGCACCGCAGTGAGTCGAAATCGATCCGCCGAATCATTTCCGAATTTCCATAAAGGTTTAACAGATTCGCAAACAATTCGGTGTCCGTAAGAAAATATCTTACCACAAGATCATGAGGATGTGCGAGTTCGACCCATACACTCACTTTGGGGAACACTTTCATAAAAACCTTCTATCCCAAAATTTTACATTTTATTAGTATTAATAGTTTAGTAGTTATATCCGCCGCCATATCCTGAGCGTTCTCCGCCTCCGAGCATAACTTTGCCGTAGAATCGGGTTGCGGTGGTTGCGCCGAGCAGCGAGAAGCCCATAATCCGTTCAAACGGAGCAATCACGCGGGCTAACACGCCATCCGCTGCCACCCAACGGCTTTCAACAACAAAGACGCGATCACCCGGTAATAATTGATAATTTGTGTGCGGCATTCCGTAAGCGGTTACCGCGACCCAATCAACCGGTAATATCACCGGTTTATGGCTATTTCCGACAGGTCGGGCAACCCAGATTCTTTTGGACGAATTAGGCGTCAAACCATTGGTATTAGCGATTGCTTTCAAAACGGTTTCGTTACCGGTGTGGGGAAAAACGAAAACCTGTTCTCCCATGGTCGCGGATTGAAAGATGACGTAATATTCTTTGGTATTGTAGGAGTAAACATCAACCGCCACCTGCGGATGTTCAAGAGCCTTCGAAAGATGAAGTTCAATTGCCTCACGGCATTCATCAATCGTCAAACCGTTGATGTAAACCCGACCGTAAGAACCAAGTGTAATATAACCGTCAGATCCGATCAAATGTACTCCGGCGATTTGTTGGACATCGGACATTCTGACCAATTTTGCCGAAACGACCGTATTTTCGCCGAGTCGTCCTTGAGTATTTTCAGGAGTATAGATCAAATGCCGTAAGATGGCTTGTTCGGCTTCTTGCACTGAAAGTCCTTCGATCCGCACTGACCCGTACGCTCCGCCAAGTTGAATAATTCCGCCCGGTTCTACGGAGAAAGTGCCCATAATGGGTTCATCTATTGGGGTGCCGATGACATCGAGAGCAATCACATCAAAAACACGCAACATGTAAGGCGATTTTGGCACCAGATGAATGGCTTCAACAGTGATTACATCGGGTGCTTCCAAAAAGTAGTGTGGTAATGATGATTTTGCGGTTTCTTTGGGGACATCGCGAAAGGCGGGAGTTCCTGCCGGTTTGGGGTCAAAAAACGCTGTTTGGGAAACACAGCCGGCAATAACACTTATGAAAAAAAGCAGGAGCAATTCCCAAAAAAAGAATGCGATAGGCAACTTTTTTTCAGAACAACCAATTCTTACATCTTTGTTTTGCGTTGAGATTGACATATTGGGTGCCTTATTTGATTCTTATTACCATATCATTATTTGAATTACATTACTTGTTTTTCTATTTTTTTAAATGATGTGGCAAGACCCTTTTTAGAAGAGTTTTCGGCTTTTAGCATTCGGGAATATTCAAAAAAGGCTTGATTAGGTAATACCCTTGTTTTACGGAATATCCGACATTTACGGATAAAAGATACAAATTGCATAACCGGATAATAATTTAGACGTTTTGGCATTGATTCTGTCAGGTCGGCAAGTATTCGCCTATTTTACGGTTAACAATTCACAAGGTAGGCAACCGTTGGGTGAAAGCCCCTCGCCGTAGGGGCTTTCACCCATGGTTGCGTCGGCGTTAGCCGACCTGACCCAATAGATACAATTGTCCGCTGTTTAACCGTTAAAACGGGAAAAACAAACCGGTAAACAATTGCCTAATTTATGGAATTGGCGGACGTAAGATTAGGTTGTCAGGTTGTCCTGATTTCGTATGATGGTTTGTTTTGCGCGGTAACTTTGCCGGTCATCGTTGACAGCAATGACCGCACCCGAATCTTAACCGCACCAAGCTGCGTTCCTTCGTCAATTTTGAGCAACGTGTGAACTTTATCCACCGATGCAAGTATCTCCGAAACCTGTTCCGCCGTAACCGCATCAAGCCCGCAACCAAATGAAGTTAATTGAATCATCTGAAATTGCGGATGCGTTGCCACAAAAGTCGCCGCACGATACAACCGCGCATGATAACCCCATTGATCCACAACTTGAAGAGGGAAAAGTAAGTTCCGCCCCAAATGCGCAACCGAATCCCCCGATAACACCGCCGCCCCGCCGGAAATAATCAACTCAGGAATTCCATGATGAATCAACGGATCAAGATGATACGGTCTCCCCGATAACACAATACCCGGCTCGCCGGATTCCACCAACGAAATAAATAATTCCTCCCCCTTTTGCCGAATATCCGCCTTGTACAACTCCTGCTCCGCCGAAGCACGAAGAATCGCTTGTTGTAAATTGCCGTACTTCACACCCAATTGCTTTAACTCCGCAAAAAGAAATTTCGCAAGTTTATGATCATCGTTGCCCGCCAAAAACGGAGAAAACAACGTTACGCCGTTCTCTTTGATCGCATCAATGTTCAACCGAACCACCTCTGGGTACGAACCAACAACCGGACAATTATAAGTATAAACCGATTCCTGAAATTCCCGCCTTTCCACCGGTAAAGCCGGATAAAAAATCCGCTTCACCCCCTTTTCAATCAAATTGATAATATGACCGTGAACCAGCTTCGCCGGAAAACACAACGTCTGCGACGAAATACTGTCAATTCCCTTGTTGTACAACCGTTGCGAAGACGGATCGGAAAGAACTACCCGAAAACCAAGCTCCTGAAACAACGTAAACCAAAACGGATAATTCTCATACATGTTCAAAACACGCGGAATCCCGATTTCCCCAAAAGGCGCCTTGTCTTCGCTAAGCGGTTCATAATAATCGAAAAGCCGCTCATATTGGTATTGAAACAGGTTTTCACGATCCGAAGCGGTTTGCCTGCCAATACCCCGCTCACACTTATTGCCGGAAATAAACGTTTTTTTCTCAGGAAACCGGTGAATATTGATCAGACATTTATTCGAACAACCCTGACAACGTTTTTGTGTTGAGTGAACGGAAAAACCGGCGATTGTTTCGGGAGTGATGAGCGAGGAACGGACACCGTATTTTTGGTTTGCGGCGGCGGGGTTGTGAGAACGGTCGCGGGCAATCAACGCCGCCCCGTAAGCCCCCATAATTCCCGATATGTCCGTGCGGAAAACATCACGCCCAATCAGCTTCTCAAACGCCCGCAACACCGCCGGATTATTGAATGTCCCGCCTTGAACCATAATCCGATCGCCCAGTTCGGAAACATCCGCAATTTTCAGAACTTTATACAGAGCGTTCTTCGCAACAGAGTAGGAAATTCCCGCGGAAATATCGGCAACTGCGGCGTTTTCCTTTTGCGCCTGCTTAACTTTTGAATTCATAAACACCGTGCAACGGGTTCCCAAATCAATCGGTTGGGCGGCAAACAATCCTTCCGTTGCGAATGTTGCGGCATCGTAGCCGAGAGATTGGGCAAACGTTTCGATGAATGAGCCGCAGCCGGATGAACACGCCTCGTTGAGAATAATTTTGTCGAGCCTGCCGTTTTTGATGTAAAGACATTTAATGTCTTGCCCGCCAATGTCAAGAATAAAAGAAACATCTCGGACAAAATGGTTTGCCGCATGAAAATGAGCCAATGTTTCGACTTCGCCTTCGTCAATACCGAGAGCCGTCCGAAGCATCATTTCGCCGTAACCGGTTACGCAGGAATTTTTGAGGGTTGTTCCCGCCGGCAACATTTCATACATTTCGGAAATAATATTGAGAACCGCTTTGACGGGTTCGCCTTCGTTGGGACCGTACCAAGTTCGCAAGATTTGGTTTTGGTCGTCGATCAACACGGCTTTGGTCGTGGTGGAACCGGCATCAATACCCAAAAATAAATCGCCGTAAGCGGTTAACGGTTCGGCACGGGCGGCTTTTAACCTGTTGTGACGCAGGGAAAATTGATCGAAATCTTCCTGAGAAATAAACAACGGCGCTAACCGGTTTGTTTCTTTGCCGTGTTCTTGTTGGGTAATGGCATGGAGTCGTTCCTGAAGTTCGTTTGCCGGCATGGTTTCGTTTTTAACCGAGAGCAACGCCGCCCCCAACGCCACAAAATAATGGGCATTGTCGGGATGAATTGTTTGTTCCGGTGTCAGGTGAAGTGTTTCGGCGAAACGCTTACGAAGTTCCGGCAGAAAAAACAACGGACCTCCAAGAAAAGCGACATTACCCCGAATTTTACGACCGCACGCCAATCCGCCAATCGTTTGATCGACCACCGCTTGCAAAACACTGGCGGCAATATCTTCTTTTCGGGCGCCTTCGTTCAACAGCATGGTAACATCGGACTTGGTGAAAACGCCGCAACGTGCCGCGATGGGATAAATAGTTTGATAACGGGCGGCTAAATTATTGATACCGAGTGCGTCGGTTTTGAGGGTAACGGCGATTTGGTCGATGAAGGCTCCGGTTCCGCCGGCGCAGGTTTCGTTCATTCGCTGGTCGATACTTCCTTCGAAAAACGTAATTTTGGCGTCTTCGCCGCCGAGTTCGATAACCACATCGGTTTGCGGAATGAAGGTTTTTACGGATTGAACACCGGCAATAACTTCCTGAACGAAGGGAATACCGAGTTTTTGCGAAAGTCCTATGCCTGCCGAACCGGTTATAGCGATAGTGAAGCGGTGGTGTTTACAAAAGTGGAGGGCGTCGGCGACCAGAGTGTGCAGGGTTTGGAACACATCGGCGTAATGGCGGGAATACCACGCCCCAAGAATTTGTTTCCGCTCATCGTCGAAAACAACAACTTTAACGGTTGTTGATCCGATATCAAGTCCCAATCGCAATATTTTTTCCGGTTTTATTTCTGCGGGTTCATCTATTGGGGAGGTGATCATATCCGAAATCCGAATGTTTTTTTATACCTGACTAAAAATCAGAGGTTAAATACCGGTGTTTTACAAATGTGTTTTACAAGGACGGGGTATTTTAACCTAATACTATTGTTTTTTCAAGAGCCGAATTTGTGGGATTTGGGGTTAGGGATTGGGAATTATTGGCGGTTTTCCCTAAATATCTCTCCTATCTCTTTTGTCCCTTAAATGAAATCCTGTTTATCCTATCACAAAGTTAGTAATTCTCCCGACTGCCATTTTGGCACATTTCGCGAGGAATTTCTCACTCCGAGCGAGGATTTCCTCACTCCGAGCGAGGATTTCCTCACTCCGAGCGAGGATTTCTTCACTCCGAGCGAGGAATTCTTCACTCCGAGCGAGGAATTCTTCACTCCGAGCGAGGATTTCCTCGCTCCGAGCGAGGATTTCGTCACTCCGAGCGAGGATTTCTTCACTCCGAGTGAGGAATTCTTCACTCCGAGCGAGGATTTCTTCACTCCGAGCGAGGAATTCTTCACTCCGAGTGAGGATTTACCTTCTCCGAGTGAGGATTTACCTTCTCCGAGAGTAGATTTACCCTCTCCGAGAATGGATTTTTTCCGTATTAGGAACGATGAAACGGAGATTAAAAGAATCTTCACTCAAAAACATTTTGGAATTTGTCAAAAAATCATACCCAAAAGGTATTTCCCTGTTTGCAATTCTAAAATCGCCCAATCTCAATCATTAAAAATAATTTCATCCGCAAAACGTTTCATACTTTGCAACACGTTTCGCTCCAAAGACGAATGAATTACAATTTTTGTACCGGTCGCTTCCGTAATTGCCTGAGTTGGAGATTGATTAAATTCCGGCTGTACAAAAATTGCCGGAATATTATTTTTACCGTTGCGGATTTCAGTTATCAAAGCGGTTAATTGTTGCGGTTTCGGTGATTTCCCTTCAAATTCAATTGCCCGTTGCCGCAATCCAAATTCATCACAAAAATATCCGTAAGAAGGATGAAAAACAAATACCGTTTTTTCCCTAAACGGCACAAGACGTTTCGCCAAATCTAACCGTAACGCTTCAACCTCTTCAAGAAGCTGTTCCGTATTGTTTCGATATTGAACCGCTCCTTCCGGGTCTATTTCCAAAAGTGTTTGCAAAATAGTGTGTATTTCCGTTTTCAAAATGGTCGGAGCAAACCAAATATGAGGATCAAACTCGTTATGAAAATTGTCAACTGTTGCGGAATTGTGATCGTGAAGTTCTGACGTAGAATCGTGATTATGAAGTTCTGTTGCGGAATCATGAACATGAAGTTCAAGAGAACGAAGAGTAATTCCGTTACGAAGATCAACGATTTTCAAATCGCCGTTAATAGATTTCAATTTGGGAATCAACACGTCTTCAAACGGCATTCCGGTTCGAAACAAAACTTTTGCTTGCGACAATGCTGCGATTTTATCGGGAGTTGCCTGATAATGTTCCGGTTCCTTGCCGGTCGGAACAAGCACTTCAATCCGTAACCGCTCTCCGCCAATTCGTTCCAATAAAAATGCGTGCGGTTCCACAGATACGGCAACATTCAATCGGGTATCAGACAATTTTTTACCCTGCCCGAAACAACCGCTCAAAATAAAAAGAACAAAAATGAGCAATACCGTAAGGCATAAAGAAAATACCGAATTAATCGGATTATTTGAACGGATCATCCTCTGCTTCTTCTTTTTTATTTTCATCTTTCTCAGTGTTATTGTCCGAATGATCGGGAGCAGTCATATTATCGGGAGCAGTCATATTATCTGTCTCATTTTTTTCGTTTTCCGTATTTTGGTTGTTCTGATCGTCTGAAGTACCAAAAGGATCATCTTCATCTTTGGGCATGTCGGAAATTTTTTCGTCGTCGGATTTGACGTTTTCGGTATTGTTTGGCGGGGAGTTCTCGTTTATCGGCGATAATTCCTGTTTCGGTTTGGAATCCGAATCCTCTAATATCTGAACTTCAATTTTTTTACCCGTTCCCAAAGGATCAATAGATTTGGCACCAAACGGAACCACAACAACCGGATGTTTTGCCATTTCCGTTAAAATTCGTTTTTCATCGGCTTTTTCTTTGGCGTATAAAATATCGCGTTTTCGTTTTTCCGCCTGTTGCCAATCTAATTTGGCTTGGTTACGATAACGCTCAACATGCAGCCGTCCATTGCCTTGAATCCGGCGAAGTGCCTCTGAAACATTATAATCCCGTACAGATTGCCCTTCCCATTCAAACCGTGCCGCTTTTTTGAAGTAATCATCGGCTTTATCGTTATGTTTGAGCCGAAAATGGGCAAGAGCAAGAAAATAATAAGGTCTTGGGTCTTCGCTGCCAAGTTGTTCCGCTTGTGCCAGCAAATCAATTGCTCCCGCATAATCCTTATCAAAGAAAGCATGAACTCCTTTACCATAAAGACTTTCCGAACGGCTAGCCTTAAATTCGGTATCGCCAAACAAGGAAATAATATTACAACAGGTAAAAAGTATGAAAGATAGAGTTGCCAAAAAACAATTCCTGCTCATCTTCCCTCCAAAGAATTAATTTGTGCGCTCGATTTTAAAAATATTACGATTCTAAAACAGAAATCACTCAAAATTTGTAGTATATCTATTCGATGTCAATAAACCCAAAATCACAAGCAACATCTAAATTTAAAAAGTCTGTGTTAAAAAACAAGACACCCTCCGTACTTATCGGAAAAATATTTGAAAAAAATAAAAAAATATTTTTTCTCCTTTTTACTTTGTTTTAATCATCTGACGAAATCAAAAAAATTCATGATATTTTAGCGGAATTTTGGGTTAAGCAGGACTATTACCAGCGAACACTTTCCCAGCGAACACTTTCCAGTCGAAATATGTATTTCGCGGCAACCGTTGTGAAGAAAATTCCGATACAACACATCACTGTATTTACCAATGAAAATGCG
>JAITQV010000078.1 GCA_031288765.1 Planctomycetaceae bacterium | reverse complement strand
GTTCTGCATACGAAAGTTTAGAATGGGAAAAAATTTCCGGTAAAGTGGTTAAAGCCCATTTTCCGATAAAATCAGTTGATATTGCTCGCGAACTTTTGCTTAGTTCATATAAATTTATGGGTGAACGCGGTCTCTTTTCTTATGCAGGATACATGCCCAATGGCAGGAATCATTATTTTCGTCTTATTGTTCCATCATCTCCATTAACGATAGATACGTTACCCCAAGACATCAAAAATATTGTTCAGGAAATTACTTTTCCTGTTTCATTTTCACAAGCCCGTATCATCACGAAAGATCTAATTACAGGGAAACAATGAAATAAACTGATATTTTTAAAACACAATAATATAAATTCCACGAATATTCAGTACGCAATTCATATTTGCAAAACAATATTATTTGAAATAAGATTTAATGGTAAAATATGGATATTTTCATTTGCATTCTTGGACCTGTTGTCTTCTTGGTCTATGCATTATTATTCCGTTGGGGTTATGAATGTACTGTTAACGGCGGGTATAATATTATTATCTATTTATTAAACTATTATAAACTCAAAAAAGTAAATAATGATAAAACACCAGATATTCAATCATCCGTCAAAATGTTTACGTTTGGTGTTGTGATTATATTATTATGTCTTAGTGTACTCTTCATCATGGTTTGGAGAGGACATATAAAAGTGCATTAATAAAACAATTATCAAAGATGTTCAAAATTACTAAAATAGGTGAAAAACATGGAAATTTCGGCTTAAAATTTTTGGAAAGTGCAGAATTTATAGAAAACATTTTTTCCGCGATTGAATTTATGAATGTAAAAAAATTCAACTTACTTATGGGATTTTTGTGTGTTGTAATCTTTATTTGTCTCTTGTTAAGCGGAATACAAGAGCATAGACGCACAATAATTGAGAAAAACGTTGAAAGTTCCTCTATTGTATTTGGCGGAACACCGGCATTTAGTTCCATATACACATCAAGAATAAAATATGAACGTACTTTTGAGGCGGTTATTTCAGAGGGTGAGTTTTTAAAATACTGTCAACAAAATAACTGGGCAGTCGAATCATTTTGTAACCCTGATACGCCGTTAATATTTGTGAGATATAATTGGGTTGAATCAACAAATGGACGTGAAGATTGGGGTGAATGGGTTAGTTCAACTAATAAATATTTCAATCCTCAAGAAACACCAGATATTGATCAAGAAAAGGGTAACTCATATTTTCATTTTATAAGTCATGGATATCTATATGACAATCTACACGGCGAAAAAAATCCAAAAGGTCTGAGAATACTTATTGTTTATGACAAGTCTAATGGAAAGGTATATGCCTATTATCGAACCAGATAATATTGGTATCTATTCGGTTATTTATCCATAAAATAGGGCTGAATAGATACTATTTGTTTTACCGGATGATATTTTTCTCTAGGTTGATCAAGACATTTACTTTTGGGGGGAAAGGCAATTGCTATGATTATTGCTATGATTGTTATAACTACAATCCATTCAATCAAAGACACCCGTAAAAATCCATCTATTATATCTATTATGGTTTGAATAACACTCAAAGAAATTTTTTTTCTCATTTTTATTTCTGATTTGTATTTTATACACTTAACAAGAGGGAACCTCTAAAAATTATTCGTAAATCCTGATTTTTCAATAACTGCACTTTCTAAACATTTTAAGCCGTTTCAAATCTCTCGGACAAGCGTCCGCTATTTCAAAAAATCTTGTATCGCATCACCGTATAAAAGATAGACAACCCATAACGTACTTAAAATGAAATAATTGATCCCATGTTGCCTTATATTTACACACGATAAATAACTGTCTTTATCCTGCTCTAAGACGGTATATTGTTTAGGCATAAAGAATGAAAGCAGGAATAGAATGATTGAAGTTATTTGAAAGGAAACCCAAAACGGCAAAGATAAAAGTGATAAAACATATACCTCAGATTTTTGGAAATCCATGATTTGTTCAATTCTGAACAAATTATAAATACATGTGATACCAAACACGATAAATGGTACTATTTTCAAAAAAATAATACACTCTTTCCAATTTCCGGGCATGTGCCCAAAATTTCTAATCTGTTTATTTTGCATTTTAGCTGCTTTTCTCTCAAAATTTTTAGATAAAAAAGAGAAAACAATTTGTATTTTTCGAAATTAATTTTCTATATTTTTTTCGAGGGTAGCGATGAGGGGACCGTTTGACTCAAACAGGAGAGGGTCGGGACCAAACGATAATATTTGATCACGTTTTATTTCCGCCCGATCCAGCGAAGACGTAAACACAATTGCTTTTCCGTAAGAATCAACCTCTCTCGCTAATTGCCAACCGCGTTCCGGCGGATAACCAAAAAGAATTTGGAGCATGTGAACCACGTATTCAAACGTATGAACTTCGTCATTCCAAAGAATCACATGATATTTTGGTTCGTATTTTGGTTTCTTTTTTCGTTTATTTTTTGGGCGAACCATGACGGCGGTTGCTGTTTGGTTCGTTTCCGCAAGATTGAAATGAGACATGGTAGTGAGATTTTACCCTCGAATGGGTTCTTTTGATTTTCGAATAATTCCCGACGGATGTTTCAGCCGGTACACAATCTCCAAAAGTAAACGATTTTCCATTGCCGTATCACGTTCCACAATAAACCAGTTGCCCGAACCCAAATCAACATCAATTTGTTTTGCAAAGGAATCCACTTCATCTTCAAACCGTAAATTTGCGGAGGAATTGGATTTGAGGGGATTTTTGTTGTCTTCCAATTCTTTGTAAACTTTAACATCAATCAGGTATCCGCCGGTTTCAGGAATCACATGAACTTCAACACGCCGCCGAATTGTCTGGAATGTGCTGTCAATCCGTTCACTCAATCCCACCGAATCCGCATGCCAAAATTCCGTTATTGATGCGCCGATTTTGGGTTTTGTATCCAGTCTGCCTTCCGTCAAAATGTTGTTGTAAAGCCGAACCGGCATTTCGCGTTCAATTTCAAAATGCGAATCGACAACATCAACCAAAACCGTCCAAAGGAAATCGTGGTCATAAGCCTCGACAAAAATCGGATTATTTGATTTTGGAGCATTTAGTTGCCATGAGAATTCACGAGTGTCGAAAGACCGGTACGCCGAACAACCGCCCGCCAAAGGTAATATGATAAACAAAAAAAATAGAATCGTCCAGAATCTGGGTTGATAAAATCGGATTATTTGCGGCATTGAAAAAAATTCTCCTAACAGATTGCCTGTTTTACATAGCGGAAACTCCGCTATTCTGAAAAAATCTCTTAACGTAGTTTCCAAAAAAAGGGATTTTAATGCAAGAGGTCTTTTTACGATTATTTTCTTTTTTGGGGCATCAATTCAGTCAGTCAGGCAGTCAGGCAAACAATTCACAAAGTAGGCAATCGTTCGCCGAAGGGTTTTCACCCACGGTCGCTTGCCGTAGGCAATCCGAACAACCAACATGACATAAATTCCTTGTCGGCTAACGCCGACGCAATCGCTCGGCGAGGGGCTTTCACCCAACGATTGCCTACCTTATGAATGGTTGATCGTAAGTGAGTGAACGGTTGCCGACCTGACTGAATAGATACCCGAATTGCATTATTTTGCAGCAATTTTGGTCGAATTTGCATCTTTTTGAAGCATTCGGACGTGCAAAATGCAAAAAATGTCGTGCGACAACCGGTAATTGTCGTGTGACAACCGGCAATTGTCGTATGACAACCGGCAATTGTCGTGCGACAACCGTCAATTGTCGTATGACAACCGGCGATTGTCGTTTGGCAACCGTCAATTGTCGTGCGACAGCCGGCGATTGTCGTATGACAGCCGGCGATTGTCGTGCGACAACCGACGATTGTCGTGTGACAATTGGTAATTGTCGTATGACATTTTTTGATATTTTTGGGGTTCATGGTTAATTTTTTGTAGTTTTGTAAAGAAAAGGTAGGCAACAGATTAGTTAATAGGGCATCTCTAAAAAATCATTTATAATGAGAGCTATTGTTGCGAATTATTTTTTTGTTATGCTAAGCGTCGCCGGTATTTTTTGGAATTCCTTTTACCCATTCACTTTCTCCTTAATTTTCAAGACCATGTCACAACCATCCGTTTTTGATGTTGAGTACCAGCTTGACAAGATCAATCAAATCAATGATTTTCTCCGTCGTCTTGATGAATTGATCGACTGGTCTATTTTTTTTGATTTACTGAATCAGGTTCGCTCGCCGGAGAAAAAATCCTATGCGAGGCGTCCTGCGTTTGATGTTCTTTTGATGTTCAAAATTCTCGTTCTTAAAACAGTTTACAAATTAATATCTGTTCTTCAAAAGACACCTCTTTATCCATTTTGGTTTAAGCCGATTTATAAAAATTGCCTTTGGGCGGTAATCGGTTTCGTGATTTATTTCACCGTTCGATTGAGGAGAAAACCGATACGATAAAGACAGCGGTCGAACTGAATTTTCGTATCGGTCATATTCAATGTAATTTATGAGTTCCCGATGAAATTTTTTGCCGAATGGATACAAAAAATTTAATAACCGTGAACATTCATCGCCAAACGGTAAAACCCTTTTCCGGCAGTAATATATAATGTCTTTCGATCTTTACCGCCGAAACAGATATTGGCTGGCACTTCGGGAACCTTGATACGCTGAATCTCCTTACCGTTTGTATCAAAAACGTAAATCTGATCCGCCGTAACATAAACATTTCCGCGGTTATCAATCGTCATTCCGTCAACACCGATATTTGCAAACAAGGTTTTATCCGATAATGTTCCGTCGGGCTGAATGTTGTAACGCCAGACTTTACCGGCAACTTGATCCGTAATATAAAGCAGTTTACCGTCGGGTGTTCCGATAATACCGTTGGGTTTTACCATATCGGCAACCACTTTCAACACATTACTTTTGTCCGGCAAAATATAATAAACATGTTCGCCGTCCTGAATTACTTTGTAATCTTTACCGTAAACAGGATCAGTAAAATAAATTCCGCCTTTCGGATCAATCCATAAATCGTTTGGTTTGTTGAACCGTTTACCGTCAAAAACGGAAGCCAACACCGTCCGTTTACCCGACTTATCGTACGAAACAACACTGCCGGTTTCGCCTTCACAAACAACAAGATCGCCGTTTTGATTAACGTACATTCCGTTGGCGTGAGCGGACTGTTCCACAAAAACCGACAACTTCCGATCCGCAACCGACCAGAAATAAATTTTGCTGTTCGGATCATCAACGAAATAAATATCGCCGTTTGCAGTTACGGCGGGACCTTCGGTGAATCCGAATCCGTCAACAACTTTTTCGATTTGTGCGTTCGTTGCAATAATCGAATCGCCGGCAAACGACTCCAAAGATGTCAATACCGCAGCAACACAACAAAAAATAAACAAAAATCGTTTCATAGACATAACATTGTTAAGGGGTCAAATGGTTAATATTAACAGGTTAAATTTTAAGAATTTTAGTTAAGCGTAACGTTTCGGTTTTAGTTTAAGTATTTCAGGATTGCCGTGATCAAAGCGTCGCGAAGGATTGGTTTTACGATGTAACCGTTACAACCGGCATCCAAACACTTTCGATGTTCTTCGGACAACGCATGAGCGGTTAACGCAATAATCGGATTCGTGTAACCCATTTCACGCAGTCGGCGGGTTGCCGTGTAACCGTCCATGACCGGCATTTCCATGTCCATTAAAATTATATCAAACGGCGAAGTGTTCTCAATATTTTTCTCAACGATTTCCACCGCAGCCTGACCGTTTTCTGTTTCGGCAACTTCCGCTCCCGCTTTTTTCATAATCCATGAAAACAAACGCCGGCTGTCTTGGCTGTCTTCCGCCAGAAGAATCCGTCGCCCCGCAAGAGAATTTGCCGGTGTTAACGTTACCGAGTTAGAATCGGAACCGGAACCGGAATTTGAATCTGATTTTGAAATTGACCAATCCGGTGTTTCGGCAACAGCGTTTTTGTTCTTGAAATCCTCAGGAAAAGATTCAAACGCCGAAAGAGTTTCAAATTGCGTATCATTATCAAATTGTTGCGGCAATACGACGGTAAACGTACTTCCGAAACCTTCACGGCTTTTAACAACCATTTCTCCGCCCAAAAGCCGAATCAACCGTTTTGAAATCACCAACCCAAGCCCTGAACCGCCGAAATGCCGTGTTGTTTCGGTATTTGCTTGTTGAAACGGCACAAATAATGTTGATAATACTTCCTGCGAAATTCCGACTCCCGTATCTTTCACGGAAAAAAACAAACTCCCTTCGGTTTTCCCGTTTTTTTCCTGCTGATATTTATCCGAAGGAATTTGTGTATCGGCATCAATCCAGGCGATAGAGATTGTTATTTCTCCGTGTTGTGTGAATTTGACGGCGTTCCCAACCAGATTCATTAGAATTTGTTTGAGCCGTACCGGATCGGTATTGACAAATTTTGGGAGGGGGGTTAGAGGTTTTATCGAGAACGCCAAATGTTTCGCCCGCGTCTGAATCGAATAAAGCATTGCCAATTCACGAAGAAACGGTTGAAGCGGAACCGCGATATTCTCCGCTTTCATCATGCCGGCTTCCAATTTGGAGAAATCCAAAATATCATTGAGAATCGAGAGAAGAAATTCCGCATTATTTTGAATAGTTTGTACAATATTTTTGCAATGTTCCAAAGTATTAAGGGAAGATTCCGATGCGGAGGGATTTTTTGTTTTATTTGTATCGTTGTTTTTATTTGGCGGGGGGGTGAGATAATCGCGGAGCAAAATTTCCGTAAATCCGAGAATTGCGGTCATAGGGGTTCGGATTTCGTGGGACATATTTGCGAGAAAGCGTGTTTTTTTTGTTGCGTCGGCTTCGGCGAGTTCTTTTGATTTCCTGAGTTCTTTTAGTTGTTTTGCCCAGCGGCGTTTTTCCGAGATAATTTCGGTCAATTCCCGAATACTCCGAACAAGATCATCAATAGTTGGCGGATCGAACGGGTCGGGCGAAAAGGAATACAAGACGATTCCCGCTTCAATTTTGTTATGAATTTCGACGGGCAGCGCAAGAATTGAACGGCAATTTGAATTTTCGAGGAAGGTTTTCCACGCAGCGAATTGTTCCTGCTGATCGAGATAATGGAGAGCGACCGGCTGGTTTTTTGTAATTGCCTGAACCAAAGGAAATTCATTATTTGATATATTGGGCGTTTCGAATTCCTGATTGATTTGGACGATATCGATACAATTCTTAGCGGTTCCTGCGTGCAATACGGGGCGAATTGTATTATTGGCGCAGATTCCGTACCATGCTTTGGCGAGTTGGAAAAGGTGTGTTACGGATTCCAGAAATGTCTGGATAAGTTCTTGTTCATTTTGGCTGTAAAACGATTTTCGTATCTCGGCGATCAGGGAAAGATAGCGGTAATCTTTTTCGAACTGAGTTTGTGCCGGTGCAACAACCATAGAATTCCTGAACCCAACCGGAAATTCCAAAGGAATAAACGTTTTGGTTTTATTGATAAATTTCTTTATTATTGTTTTATTTTGTACATTCCCCGAAAACCGGCATTGAAGACGGGCGGGTATTTTTGTATGAATAGGGTTTACTAATTTTTTAGTAATAATTTTTTTCAAAAGGAATCAACCGCCCAAGTCAAAAAACAGTCCTATTCTTTAATCTACCGCAACTTCCCTCTTTTATCAAGACCTAATTTTTCTTTACGGATTTTTACGGACGAGTTGCGGTCAATTTTTTATTTTGTTCCTGTTTGATATTTTATTCTTCGTATTTAGATATACGTCTCACGGTTGCACATGACCGGTTTTGAGGAAGGCGAGCATTTTATTTGCCAAGAATGAGGGATTTTGAATTTAAGGAACATTTCCATGCCGATTTTTTGGCGGGAATTATGGAATTGACGGGATAAAAACCAAATAAAATCCTGTCAATCCTATTTATCTTGTCCGAAAGATTGTGGTAAAATATTTTAGTCACATACCTTTATTTTAAGTATTTCTCAAAATTATCGCCGATTTAAATGTACCTTTGCTCAAAAAGTAGAAGCCGCAAAAAATAGAGATTGTTTTAAAATACCTCAAATTTAAGCATATTGACCTTCTTAATTTTTGGGAAAGTACAGTATTCAGTGATTGTCAAACTATTATGCAGAACAAACCTTATTTTCAACCTGATTTTTCCAAACAAAACAACCTTAGCAGCAAAAAAAACCTCAAACAATCAACCTTATTACCTTATTAAGAAAATAAAAGATAAGGTAATAAGGTTGATGAGTGTGGAATTTTGGGCTACTAAGGTTGTTTTGTTAGGGAATCAGGTTGAAAATAAGGTTATGCGGAAATATTCCGACAAA
>JAITQV010000071.1 GCA_031288765.1 Planctomycetaceae bacterium | reverse complement strand
GGAATGACCATCGGAAACAAAAACGTACTAAGATTGCCGGCTTTTTTTGCCGCTTTCCATTCCCGTTCCCAAAGACGAATCACATATCCGGCAATCTGAAAAATCGTCCAAGTTTCATTATTTGTTTTTAGTTCTATCAGGATGAAAACGACAAGTGTTCCGTCACCGCTTTTGAGCGGAACCCGATAGATTATATCGAGATACGCCTGTTTAAGATGTTTGTCAACCAATGATTCGGGAACAATTTGCAATCGCTCAATATCGAGCATTTCTTGAATTTCCGCCTTGAGAAAATATCGTAAAAACTTCCGGGCAACTCGAACATCTTTTAGCTTGTCCTTGCAAAAAGCGTCATGTTGATACTTTTTCCTAAACTCTTCAAGTGTATTTTGATTAAGCGATTGATTCGATGTTGGCTGTTTTATTGTTATTTTTTTAGGCATAAAAATCCTCAATATTTACCATTCCAATTTTTGTCGGACTCGATAAGGCGTTGTCAAATAAATTAAGTTTTGAAACCATCATAACAAAAATATTGGCATTTTCAAGTAATCCGATGAGTAAATGCGAAAAATCATGGTATTAACCATAACCCCCGAAAAAACAAAAGGAATCAATTATTGTTAAAAAAAGTGTGAGAGGCTCGCTTGTTAAATACTTAGCGGTGTAATTTTTCGTTATCGGTTAAAATCGGCGGCGCGAAGCGTATTGAGCATGAGCATTGAAATAGTCAAGGGACCAACACCGCCCGGAACCGGTGAAATGGCACCCGCAACTTCTTTAACCGTATCAAAATCGACATCGCCGCAAATTTTACCGTTTGAGAGTCGATTGATTCCGACATCAATAACCACAGCGTCCGGTTTAACCATTTCAGCGGTGAGAAAATGAGGGTGTCCGATTGCAACGATTAATATATCGGCTTGGCGTGTCATTTCGTGCAAATTTTTTGTTCGGGAATGTACAACACTGACAGTGGCATCTGCTCCTGTTTGTTGGGGCGATTGTTTTTGTACGAGCATTAGAGCCATTGGTTTGCCGACAATATCGCTGCGTCCTACGATTACCGCGTGTTTTCCCGACGTTTCAATTCCGTAACGGACAAGCATTTGTTGAATTCCGTATGGAGTGCAAGGAAGATAACGGGGACGACCTTGTGAAATAAGACCGACATTTTCAGGATGAAAAGCATCCACATCTTTTTTCGGATTAATTGCATCAAGAACCCGAAGTTCGTCACATCCTTGCGGAAGCGGCAACTGAACCAAGATACCGTGAACTTCCGAATCTGTATTGAGTTTTTCAATCAATATCAAAAGTTCTTCGGTGGTTGTTGTTGCGGGAAGCCGAAAAAGGCGGCTTTCCACACCGATTTTCCGGCAGGTTTTTTCTTTATTACTTACATAAATTTGGCTTGCCGGATTATCTCCCACCAACACCGCCGCTAAACAAGGTGTAATTCCGGTTGACGATTTGAACCGGATTATTTCCTCTGTTAATTCGCTAAGAATGGTTTCCGACAATTTTTTTCCATCAAGTATTTGCATAAGTTATTGTATTGTAATAAGGTGTTTGTATCTATTCAGTGATTTGTTCCGAACCGAACATAGGGCTTTCAGCCCTAGCTTCAAGTAACTGAATAGATACAAAAAACATTCTACTGAATAATTACCAATTCTTCAACAGATAATTGAAGTTCTTCACTGAGTAATTGAAGTTCTTCATTGGGTCATTGAGGTTCTTCATTGAGTAATTGAAGTTCTTCATTGGGCAATTGAAGTTCTTCATTGAGTAATTGAAGTTCTTCATTGGGTCATTGAAGTTCTTCAATTGGTCATTGAGGTTCTTCATCGAGTGATTGAAGTTCTTCAATTGGTTAATGAAGTTCTTCATTTGGTCATTGAAGCTCTTCAATTGGTTAATGTAGTTCTTCAATTTCCGATATTTTTGCGGTTTATTGTTAATTTGAGTATCTATTCGGTCATTCACAAATACGGCGTTGGAAATTGGGAACCACTGAATACACGAAATACACGGAAAATTGAGAATTTGGGATTGGGAATTGAAATGACCGCCCCCAAAAACACATAATATCCCTATTGGAGTTTTGGTTTCAATACGGAAACCCCAAGCGGCGGGAAATACGCCTCTATAGAAGCCGGACGATTGTGAGAACATTCGCCCGTCGCTTCAATACCGGGTCCGTTGCCCGTGTTGCTGCCGCCGTAAAATTCCGAATCACTGCTGAATATCTCCTCATAATAACACTTGACCGGAACCCCAATCTTCATCCGGCGCGGTACCGGCGTAAAATTGCAAAGCACCACAAGAAAATCAGGCCACTCTCTCGCCTTCCGAATAAACGCAAATGTGCTCGTCTCCCAGTTATGGCAATCAATCCACTCAAACCCAAGTCCGTCAAAATCATTTTCGTGCAAAGCCGGTTCGTTAATGTACATTTTGTTCAAATCGGCAATACAGCGCTGCAACCCCTGATGCGGCTCCCATTGCAGTAAATGCCATTGCAAACTTTCATCAAAATTCCACTCGTTCCACTGACCATATTCATCGCCCATAAATGTCAGTTTTTTGCCCGGATGCGTCCACATATAACTGTATAAAAGACGGACATTGGCAAATTTCTGCCATAAATCGCCGGGAACCTGATCCAAAATAGAACCCTTGCCGTGAACCACCTCATCGTGCGAAAGCGGTAAAATAAAATTCTCATGAAACGCATAAATCAAACTAAACGTCAATTCGTCATGATGAAATTTGCGGTGTACCGGATCATGCCGCATATACCGCAACGTGTCATTCATCCAACCCATATTCCACTTCATCGAAAAACCAAGCCCGCCGCAATATGTCGGTCGCGATACCCCGGGCCACGCCGTTGATTCTTCCGCAATTGTTAAAACATTGGGAAATTGAATCCCGATCTGTTCGTTTAATATCTTGAGAAAATCAATCGCTTTAAGATTTTCACGCCCGCCGAATTCATTCGGAATCCAATCGCCCGGCTTCCGGCTGTAATCAAGATAAAGCATCGACGCCACCGCATCAACCCGAAGACCGTCTATATGATATTTGTCAATCCAGAAAATTGCGTTTGAGACTAAAAAATTGCAGACTTCGTTGCGTCCGTAGTTGAAAATCAAAGTTCCCCAATCACGATGTTCACCTTGTTTCGGATCGGCGTGTTCATACAATGCCGTGCCGTCAAATTGACGCAGCCCATGACCGTCACGCGGGAAATGCGCCGGAACCCAATCAATTATCACCCCGATTCCATTCTGATGGCAAAGGTCAACAAAATACATGAAATCTTCGGGACTTCCGTAACGGCTTGTTACCGCAAAATATCCGACAATCTGATAACCCCAACTTGCAGAAAGAGGATGTTCCGCCACCGGAAGTAATTCAACATGCGTATAACCCATTTCCTTAACATATTCGACCAATTGATCCGCAGTATCCCGATATGTCAGCCAACGGTTCGGATTATCGCCGGGGCGCCGCCAGGAACCAAGATGAACTTCATAAATGGACATGGGTTGGTACAGCCAATCGTTGTCGCGGTTTTTACGTTTCTCAAGCCAGTCGGCGTCGTTCCACTGATACCGGTTGAGTTCGGCAACCTTCGACGCGGTGTAAGGCGGTATTTCCGCATAAAAACCAACCGGATCGGATTTTTCAAAAACCGTATCGCCGTTGCGGATAAGATATTTATAAGTTGCCCACTCTTTCACGTCCGGAATGAAAACTTCCCAAAAACCGGTCGGAATATGTTTGTGCATTGGATGGACGGTTCCGTTCCAATTGTTGAACTCGCCAATCACACTCACCGCAGTCGCATTCGGCGCCCAAACCGCAAAATTGACCCCCAAAACTCCATCGACCACACGAAAATGAGCACCAAGCTTTTCATAACTTTTCCAATGAGTACCTTCACCAAGAAGATAAAGATCAAAGTCGGTTAGAAAATCGTTTTGAGAATTAGAAGAATTGGGGGAATCGGAAATTGTTTTTGTCATTGTTTTTCCTTTAAATAGTTGAATGACTTTGAATGACTGTACCGTAAAAACAGACCATAACAATAAGATATTGGTAAACTATTATATTAAAAAGAAACCGTTTCGCAACCGGATTAGTGAATAGCGGAGAATATTCGCAAGCGGAATCAAATGTCTGAACGATGATTTTTGCGATTTGTTTGATTACGATGATTATGTTTTTAAAAATCACATAAATCAAATAAATCATAGTTCGGGCAATTAACTCCGCTATCAACTAATGTCTGTTTTGTTAGGAACGGCATGTTGGCAGAAAAAACTGCAATATTTCAGCGGAAAGTTTCATTTTGCAGCATTCGGACGGGCAAAAAACAGGAATTGTAGTCCTACAATTGGTAAATGCAGCCCTACAATTGGTAAATGTAGCCCTACAATTGGTAAATGTAGCCCTACAATTGGTGAATGTAGTCCTACAATTGGCAAAATGTAGTCCTACAATTAGTAAATGTAGTCCTACAATTGGTAAGTGTAGTCCTACAATTAGTAAATGTAGCCCTACAATTGGTAAATGTAGTCCTACAATTGGCGAATGTAGTCCTACAATTGGCGAATGTAGTCCCGCAACCGGTCAATGTAGTTCTACAATTCGCTAATGTAGTCTTACAATTGGCGATATTTTTGGGGTTTATTGTTGATTTTTTGCGGTTTTGTAAAAGAAATACCGACAGGCAACCGTTTTCCGTGCGGTTGTCTGCCGGAAAAAAATAAAACCGTTGAAATAGGCTGAAATATTACGAAAAAACTTATTCCAACTCCTCTTTTAATTCGTCGGCATAAGAAGATGATTTTTTATTTTTTTTGTCGGCTTCTTTTTCTTTTGCAATTTTTTCCTCGATATGTTTACCGAGATTCATTGCGTAAAACATTTGTTCCTGCGAAAAGTAAGGAACTTGATTGAGGGAATCCACTCTGGGTTTATGCTGTTTGTTTGCGAGTTCTTCCCAAGAGAGACCGTTGTTGTAATGCCACACCGCCGCTTGCGCCGCATTTTGGTCAACCGCACCGCTCCCCACCAAATTACAAAGAGCATGAACTTCCGGTTTATTGGTAACAGAACCGAGCGGGCGTAATTCATAATTCATGTGCCGGGCGGGTTCTCTTTTTCCATATTCAAGACAAACCATGCTGACATCTTGGCGAAGAATTTTTTCCGGCGGAATACTCCAACCGCCCATTCCGCCGCTCATTCCTCCTCCGCCGAATCCTCCGCCGGTTGTTTGGGCGCCTCCGCCGCTGCCTCCTCCGCGGCTGCTGCCCCCGCTACGACCGCCGCGGCGGCCTCCGCCTTCTCCGCCGCCTATTCCCAAATCATCGAATTGCCCAAGCGGAACTGCCGCAAAAGTTTCCGGTAAGTTAATACGCAACGGAACTCCTGATTTATTTTTGATGGTAACACGTCCTTCCATCGAATTTCTGGCGGTAATTTTCGCCTCGATCAAATTTTGCTTCACCGCATCGAAAAGACCGATTTCGGTTGGTATTTTTGATGTTGTGTCGGATTTTCCCGTTTTTTCTTCTTCCGCCTGAGCAATTGTCAGAGAAAGTAAAAATAACGGCAATAAAAACAGTAAAGAAATTCTCATATCACACCTCTCTTAAATAATTTGGAACACTTTCCCAAAGATTTTTTAACACACATCTTTAAGGAATTCTACATTTCGGGTAAACGACATCGGGAAAACAACAGAGCAAACCGCATCGGAGGAATGATAAAAACATTGTTCCGAAACAATTCTCTTGGATCATTTATAGGTGATTTTTATTCCCATGTCCAATATAACTTATCCGAATTAAAAAAAAAAGAGAATCTCAACCCGAAAAATAAAAAAAATAAGAAAAATCCAAACTCCTAATACCTTGAACGATAACAACGTGAACGATAACAAATGATATCTATTCAGTCCTTTGTCGGGTAATGACGCGGGAAAAAACTCATTTCAATCGAATTTTGTTCTAAGCCCGCGGGGCGGGATGTGCATAACAGGCGGTGAAGCGCAACGCAACCGCCGGATCGGATTTTTAAAGGTTCCCTATTAAAAATAAGAGGTAATTTCCTACCGTTCAAAGTATCAAAACACACAAAGTTAAAAAACAAAACATTTTTGAAAATTGTTTTGTCCAAAATCAGAGTTTTTAAAACCTTCCTAGATTCTTTTTTTCTGTGGACTTGACTCAAACATATTAATTTGAGAAAATTCTACGACTTCCTACTAACTTGTCAAAATTTTCAGCAATAAAAATGTTCGATTAAACATTTGAAATACTGTTTGTTTTCATTAAAAATACGGACATTCGGTGTTTTTGCGGATTTTGAAATTTTTGATCGGTTAGTGTAAAGTTTGTTCAAAAGTTGTTAATGGTTCGGTCAAGATTATTTTTTAAGGAGTGTTGCTATGAAAAAATGGTTTGTGTTTGCAGGAATGATCACAATGATCCTGTTGTTTGGTTTTCCGGTTTTGGTTGAAGCGCAAGTTTCCGACGAGGAGAAAGAAAATGGTTTTGTCTCCATTTTCAACGGGAAAGACCTTTCGGAATGGGAAGGAAATCCCGATGTCTGGAGTGTTCGGGACGGCACAATAACCGGGCAAACCGCCGGCGAAGGACCGGCAAAATTAACATACAATACCTTTCTAATCTGGAAAGGCGGTGAAGTTGATGACTTTGTTTTTCGGGCAGACATCAAACTTACACCACAAGGAAATTCCGGCTTTCAATACCGAAGTCAAATAATTCCCGGCGATAAACCCTATCGCATCAACGGTTATCAAGCGGATTTCGACGGCTCCCATGCCCATTCCGGTATCCTTTACGGTGAAAATTTCGGCGGTATCTTGTGCGAACGCGGACTGGAAACGGTTATCGAGGCAAACCAAAAACCAAGAACCGTCCGCCGTTTCGCAGAAAACGACGCCCTGAAAAAAGAACTCAAAGTCGATGATTGGAATACCTACGAAATCACCGCCCAAAATTTCACCTTCACCAATAAAATAAACGGACAAATTATGAGCATCGCAACTGATGAAGACAAAGAACACCGCCGTAAAAGCGGAATTTTTGCAATTCAGGCTCATGTCGGTCCGCCCATGAAAGTCGAAATTAAAAACCTGCGGTTAAAACGTTTAGAAAAAAATTCCGACTAAATCACAAAATACCCGCAAAAACATGCTCTTTTTGACTCTTTTACCGCTTGCCGGATATTTTTTCTGGCTTGTTATGTTACAGAACCGCCGCCAACCAACGGTTCTCAGCGGAGTTCAGGATTTCATGTTTTTGTCCGGCGGTTTGTTTGGGCTTTTCACCTTAGGACCCGGTCGTTTGCTAATTCCGGTCTGGGGCATTGCCTTTTGGGGATATTTTATCTGGTTCTTTTGGGTAACATTTTATTTCAGTTTGGTGTATTTGTTCAGCCAACAATTAACACAACGGATTGTGATTTATCATTGTCCGTTGGATGTTTTTATCCCAAAAATAACAGAACTCGCTAAAAAATTAGATCAACTATCGCACCTCGAAGGCAATGTGTTGTTTTTACCTGATTTCGGTATTCAGTGTACGATAACCGGTAATAACCGAGGACATTGCCTTGTCCTGAAAGCAACCGGTTACAATCAGGACGGTTTGAAATGGCGATTGTTGGAACAAAATACAGCAGCGGCTTGTTCGTCTCTTCAGAATCCCGCAAATAAAGCAACAATTTTGTTAGGAATTTTTTCTTTAATCCTATTACTATTAACTGTTGTTGGTTTTATTGTTTACGACATTCCCGTTTTGACCGGAGTTTTTTTTGATTACTGGTATTAAAAATGTATAACCGTTCACGAAACAATTAACACTGAAAATTAACTCTGAAAATTAACTCTGAAAATCTTTCAGTAAAACACCGCCGGTCTTTTGTTTGTTACCGTGAACGGTTATTTATTATTACTATTATTATTGTTTGACTAAGGAGTTTACTATGAAATTGACAAGCAGTGCTTTTAATGTTTCGGAGCGAATACCAAACCAATATACAGGATTGGGCAAAGATATTTCGCCGCCGCTTTTTTGGACGGATATTCCCGCAGGAACGCAGGAACTTGCCTTAATCTGTGACGATCCGGACGCCCCAACCGCTGAACCTTGGGTGCATTGGGTCATTTACGGACTTTCACCAAATCTAACCGGTTTGCCGGAAGGTATTCTCCGTGAAAAAATATTAACCGTACCAATTCGGGCATTGCAAGGTAAAAATTCGTGGTCAACCGGTTCCGCTATCGGTTACCAAGGTCCCGATCCTCCCAAAGGACATGGAGTACATCGTTATTTTTTTACTCTCTACGCTCTTGATATTGAGTTGAATATTCCGCCGGGCGCAACAAAAATCACTTTGCTCAAAGCAATGCAGGGACATATCCTCGAAAAAGCCGAACTCATGGGAACTTATGAAGTTTCCTGAGCAAAAAATACCATCGTGATTGAAATAATGTAACTGTCTATATTTTATGAACCACAAAATATACGGGAAAAATAGTCCGCAGATGACGCAGATATTCACAGATTCGGATTTTCGCAGATACAGATTTTCAGTAATATTTCAGCGGAATTTTTTCTAAAAGATATGCCAACAAGAGGTAGGCAACCGTTGGGTGAAAGCCCCTCGCCGAAACGCCCCTACATATACGAAGGTCGGTTAACGCCCCAACGTAACCCTTCGGCGAAGGATTGCCTACCTTTCAATTACATGATTTTCGCGAATATTCCGCCAAAATATCATATCTATTGTTTCTCATCGGCATTGTGTCCCTAACAGAACAGAGATTCGTTGATAGTGCCGCAAGCGGAGTTATTGCGTTGTGATAGTAAATTCGTATCCAACACTATTAACTATTCACTACTAACTATTAACTACAACACCGCCTACCTTTTGTTTTGTTGTGTTCCTTTTTCGTAAGGCGTTGCCCTACGCTATGATATTAAGGGCTTTCAACCCTATTTTCAGAGCAGATGACTGAATAGATACGAAATCTAATCACTTCAATCAAAATTTGTCGAAACATTACATTCCGTTACCACAAAGTATATGAAAATACGAAACAAACAAAAGATTTGATATAAAAATTTCGTTGTTTCGTATTTTCAAAGCAATCGTTTATGGGCGGATGTGTGTGGTTAGGGGTTGTATCGGATGATGTTGGCGTCCAAAACCTTGCGAATACGTTCCTGCAACGACAAAAGATGTGTCCGTGTTGCAGTATCCAGTTTTGCCTTTCCGGTAAGCAACACCTGAATATTCGAAGATAAACTCGTCAACTGTTGACGCGCCACCGATTGACTCGATAACGGCGGTAATTCCCCCAATGAATAAAGAGATAAAATATCAAAATAATTATTTTGCAACATTCGTTGTAATAATCCGATTGCCGGTTTTCGTGCGGTAAACTCGCCTTCCTTGATCGTTTCCAATTCCTTGAAAATCGTATCCGTCAACGTTTCAAATAATTCGTCAATCGTATAAACATCGTCGTTTTCCGCCACACGTAATTGCGTTTCCTCCAGCCGTTCCAGCGTCAACGGGTCAAGCAATTGCGACAAAAGATAAAGACGAACATATAAAATCAAATCGCTCAATGTCCATGTTTGACTGCCGTAAATTTGGTAATTCCAATGTAACCATTTTTCCTCGCCGAACCGGTTGTACACATCATGCGAAATTTTAAACGAGTCCGCCGCAAATATTGTTTTGCAAATATAGTCCAGCGAATCGCGTTGCGTTTTGGCGTCCACAACCTGAATTGGCGGGCGTCCGCTCGGATCACCGCGATGATCGCGATTGACGTAAAGTCCGGCAACATTCCTCGCCAATACATAATTTGCAGAGGTGCGGTCAAATACGAGCAATCTGAAAAAACGCCCCACATCCTTGTAACTGCCGCCTTCCTTGACGGCACGATCAAGCAATTCCGGCAATAATTGTTCATAGCGTGCGGTTGCGGTTTTGGCGTAATCCAAAGGATTGGAACCGAGATCGCGGGTTGAGGTGAGCGGATCGGAATCGGTTGCGATAATATCTTCGTCGGTCGCAAAATTCCTGCCGTTTTCCGCCTGCCGTGCGGCAATCTTCTGAAGTTCCTTCAATTCTCCGTCGATTCCGCCGGAAATGATGCCGGAAATGATTTTGTAACCGTACTCAATTGCGAGATAGTCATACGGACCCAATGCGGACATGAAATAATCACCTTGCGGCTGTCCTTTTGGTGCAACGTTAATCGGCAAATAGTCCATCACAGAACCGGCAATCCCAAATTCCTTTGAGCGATCCGGCTTATTGATCTCCTCCAACGTCTGCCAACTGCTTGCCTTAAAATTATGCCGCAAACCAAGAGTATGCCCGACTTCGTGCATCACCAAATCTTTCACGCCGGCAAGAATAATCCGTTCCAATTTTTCTGCTATTGCTTTTTCTTTTTCTTGTTTGGACGTTTTTTTCGTATCTTTTTTTTCGTCTTTTTTCTCATCATTTTTGGAGTTATCGTTTTCGTTTTTTTCTTTTTCTTTTTCGGCGTCTTCTTTTTTGCCGTCCTCTTCAACATCTTTTTTATCTGTTTTTTCGGGTTCTTTTGTTTCTTCAGATTTATCACCGGATTTTTCGTCCGTTTTTTCGCCGGAATTTTCATCGGCTTTCCCGTTTTCCTTATCCTCTTTTTCTTTATTTTCTTCTTCGTCCGAAGCGTTGCCGGAATCTTCATCGATCAGAGAAACGGCGAGAGAAGCCAAAGCGATTTGTGTTGCTTTATTTTGGGCGTCCGTACAATAACAGCCGTTTAACCCGCAATGAGAAGCAACATTCTTTGCATTTTCACGTTCTTTGCGGCGGTGTTTGAAAAGGGAGGCGGCATCATTTTTTTTATCCGAATCCGGCGGAATTAAGTCGGCGATAAAATAGTCGAACCGGTCTTTCCAGTGATCGATAAAACCGGCATCAATAATAATATCCGCATCAAGAATTTCACCGGTGAGGGGATTCACATGGCTGGGTCCCATGGCGAATCCGGCATCGGAAGTAATCCAGCGAATTGTGTTATAGTTAATATCTTCGGCGTCCCAGTTATCGGTGTCGGATTGTTGGCGGACTTCGATAGCGTTAACAATTCCGATTTTCTCGAAAGCCTTATTCCATTCCAAAATACCTTCACGGACGGCGTGCCGGTATTTGAAGGGGACGGTTTTTTCGATCCAGAAGACAACGGGTTTTTTGGGCGGGGAAAGAGTTGCTGTTGCGTCCGCCTTCTGAATATTCCAGCGGTTAATATAACGGACGAGGTGGTCATCTTTTTCGTTGCGGGAGAAATTTTTATGGGTTGTGGTGAAATAGCCGATTCGATTGTCTGCCAAACGGGAGAAATATCCGGTTGACGGGAGTTTGCTGACGGAGTAGTGGATCGTAACCCCGACACTGCTTGCGTCCGGCGAATCAGCGGAATTGGAGTAGGAGCGGTAGGCGGAGTAGGTCGCGACAACCCGAAATTCGATATTATTCGGGAAACCTTTGATGTCGCCCCAAGTGGAGCGGTCGCGGGCGAAGGAACCGCCGATATCGCGTCCGAGTTTTGGAAGGTCGGACATGAAAACCGATGCCATATCAATAACATCTCCGTCGTTGTCGCCGACGGCGAGAATCGGCAGGCTATAGAGAATACTGTCGGAATAGGCAACTTCAACCGCTTTGGCTTCGGGGGTTCCCGAATCGGCTTTGAAGCGGATATTGCGCCGGACAATTTGGATAGATTCGTTGACTTTACGGAATTGCCAAAGCCAATCTTCGTCGGAGTCCTGAAGCGTGTAACCGCCAATCGCGTTCCAACCCGAACCTTTGGCTATTGCCATAGCGATAAGATAATCCGTATTGAGGTTGGAGTTTTTGATTTCGGCGTAGAGTTTTTCTTTTTTGCGGTACAACGTAATAAGCCCGTCGATTTTTTGGGCATCGGGGAGAACCTCTTTAATTGGTTTTGGGCGGTCTTCTTTTTTTGGCGGGGTGATGCCGGTTGTTGGGGGGACGGGTTCTATTTTTACCGGTTTAACTTCCTGAGCGTTGAGGTGAACTGTTCCGGCGGAAAGAATCAACATTCCCAAGAGGATTAAAAAATAGATGTTGGGTTGAAATTTGTTCATGGCAATTCGGGGGAAAATGGTTAATGAAACGTGACATATTGCCTAAGCATTGCAATGCAATAAAATTTTTTTTGGAAAATAGGCAATATTGGTAAAAGATTATAGCATATTTTTTGTCGGTCGTACCTACCCCTATTGGGATTTTTATTTGTTCCTCTTCCGGTAACTCCCATAGTTGCTTTCCGTGAACCATTTCAAACAAAGCACTTACATTTGCATTGCAAACACTCAAATCAGGGGCAGATGATTTTAAGGAACGAACTTCTCCAAGCCTATTTTTTGACGGGATTTATGGAATTGACAGGGTAAAAAACAAATAAAATCCTGTTTATCCTATCGTAAAGATTGTTTTAGACAACGATTTTTCGAGTTACTTTTTAGCGATGGCGGGCAAGACGCCCATGTTCCTACACAATGTTCCTACACAATTGTCATTTATTACCGTGCAAAGTATAATTACAACCGTTGCGGCGAAAACTCCGCTTGCGGCATTACTCCCAAACCCCAAACCAGCCCCTAAACGCCAATTATGAATCCTGTTTTGAAAAAACGTCTGATTTTAATTGTGAAGATTGTAATTGTTCTGGCGATTTTCGGCTGGATTGTTTGGGAATTGCAAAAGTCTTGGCACAAAGTAAACCAAATTCATTGGACACCCAATTATTATTGGTTAGCGGTTTCGGCGTTTTTTTACGGAATTTCCTATATTCCGTCGGTTTTTTTCTGGCGCCATACCATGCGGCTGTTCGGGCAACATCCGGGTTGGTATGAAACATTTCGTGCTTATTACATTGGTCATCTCGGAAAATATATCCCCGGTAAGGCAATGGTTGTGATTCTTCGGGCGAGTTTGCTAAACCGCGAACGAACCCAACTAAGTATCGCCGCGGCAACCGTCGTCCTCGAAACCCTCAATATGATGGCGGTCGGCGGATTTATTTCCGCAATGATTATGATATTATGGTTCCGTGACTTGCCGGTTGGTAATTATCTGACCTTTGTCGCCGCCGGTTTAATGCTTTTTATTGGTTTACCGGTATTTCCCCCCATTTTCAGGCGTTTTGCCAAACAACTCGGTGTGGGCGGCAAAGACCCGGAAATTGATCAAAAATTGCGGAAACTCCGGTTCCGCACAATGGTTTATGGTTGGGGGTTGATGAGTATTGATTGGTTGTTGCTGGGGTTAAGTCTTTGGGCGACAATTCGGGGAGTTGGCATTGATACGGGGACGTTAACGGAGCATCTTCCCCAATACGTATTGGCGGCAACTCTTTCTGTTGTTGTCGGTTTTATTCTTATGATTCCCGGCGGATTGGGTGTTCGCGAGATTATTATCACGCAAATTACAATTCCGTTACTTATCACGCTTCTGATGAACACCGATCCTGAATTAACCCCAACGGATGCCGCCGAATTAGCGGTTTTGTATGCTCTTGTGATTGCCGGAGTGCAACGCGGAATTTCAATCGTTTCCGAATTGCTTATCTCCGCAATCTTCTGGTGTAAACGAATATAATTGTTTGGACGGATCCGGCGGTTGTGTTGTGTTGTGTTCTGTTGCCGGTTATACACATCTTGCCCCGCGGGCTTAGAACAAAAAAACATTCCACTGAATAGATACTTAAATTTACAGTTAAGTTGTTTATAATGCTCCCCATTTAGCAATTGGAATGGCGGAAAAACCGGTTTTGGGGTAAAAAAGTGAAAAAAACTCTCAAGAGATAATTTCTATCTCTCGAGAGATAGCTTTCATCTCTTGAGAGATAACTTTCATCTCTCGAGAGATAGCTTTCATCTCTTGAGAAATAGTTTTCATCTCACGAGAGATAATTTTCATCTCTCGTGAGGTAGTTTTCATCTCTTGAGAGATAACTTTCATCTCTCAAGAGATAGGTTTCATCTCTCGTGAGATGGTTTTCATCTCTTGAGAGATAATTTTTATCTCTCGAGAGTTTTTCCGGCTTTTGTAACATGTTTTTTCTGCTCTTAAAGGAGAAGAATTACGTTGTATTCAATTCCTAATATGATATACAACAAAGAATTAAGAAAAGTCGTGTGTCAGCGGAAACCGCAAAAGTGTGTAAATATGTGAAGGGTGCTAGCGGCGGTTTTTGCCCGAAGTTGCCGGTTTCGCCGCAAAGATTTTGGTTTTCGCCGAAATTTTCAAAAAAAGGTATTCTATTCGGCAGCATTTTTGAAAGAGTTCAAATTGTGAGAATTTTAACGATTATCGGTAAGACGAAAAAAATTTGCCCGCAAAAAATTCGCAGAATTAGACAACACAACACGAAAATACAACCTATGATACCCTAATCGGAGAATATCCCATAAATATTGTGAGAACCAATCCGTCCGTAAAAACAAAACCCCGTTTGAAAAAAATACACCCACCGGAAATTAGGAGAATATCCATGTTTTTTCGTCTTAACAATCTGAAAATTATTTTAGGATTACCGGTTTTGATTTTTTTGTTTGTACAAGGTATTTCAGGGCATGAAATCCCCAACAATTCATTTCCGAAGAGTTCTTCTCCGAGAAGTTCGTTTTCGAAGGATTCGTTTTCCTATCCGAATCCGAAAACGGTTGGCGTAAATCCGAAGTTCATTAGCGGTAAAACTTCCGGTCAGGTTCGCCATAACCGGTACGCCGAAATTCCCAAAACCGAACAGAAACGCCGGACGCTTAAAGAACAATACGATCAGGAAACCAAAGGGCTCGAACCGAAAACTTGTCCGCTTTGCGAAGAAAATCCGAAAACTCCCTGCGGTCAATGTAAAATGTGTCAGGCGGGTTTTCCATGCGAAAAGACGTTGTGCCGGCATTGCGTGCAGCCGCGAAGCCAAAATATGCCCAACTCCTGCGATTTAACCGCCGGCGGCGAACCGTGCGGAACTTGCGACGCCTGCCGTGAACACCGAAGCGATCCCTGTGAACATGCCGATGACGGTTTCGGACCGCGAGGAGAGTTTAACCCTTATAAAGAACCGCGATTTTTGTCGGTTATTCCGCGCCCGGTTCTTGATGTGTACAACAACGGAGCAAGAAAATTTCCCGTATATTACAATCCGGCGCCGTATTACAGACCGCATTGGAACCCGTCGCTTTTTGCCGGTTATGCGCGTCCGTTTTCTTTTCGTTGGTCTTGCCCGCTTTGCCATAAAGACCCGTGCGAATGTGATCAACCCGGTTTCGCCGGTCAAGTTCCTTACGCTTATACCTGCAAATTCTGTAATCGAAATCCTTGCGTTTGTACCCAAGATATTTGCAATGTTACGAAAAATTTAGACCCCAAAGGAACCGGTAAGGCGTTGGCGGATATGAAAAAAGATTCCAATCAAATTCAGGATGCGGAATTTCGCCAAGAAGACAAGGAACCGGAAAATACATTACAAAATCGTTCTTTCCCGCTCTTAAATGATGATACGCCCTTGAAACTTCAAAACGAAGAAGAATTACCCGAAACAGAACCCAAATTACAAGAACCCAAATTACAACGCCGTCCCATTCTCGATGCGCCGGATTCAAATCCGGGGCAGCCGTTACGCTCCAATATCCCCGTAACGTAATGATCATTATTATCGGCTATCGGCAAACCGCACCGGAAGTTTCGTCAAAATGACCGCGAATATTTCCGGTGTTGCCGGACTTCAATTATCGGCGTTCCGGCTTATCACCGGCATTCCAGAAACGTTAGAACACTAAACGTTCCAACAATAAGAGAACCGGCTATCATGCCGATATTCATTAATATTCCTCCGGCGGAACCAAACGGTACTCCAGCCAACATGTTGGCAAGAAAAACCAAAAAGATAATGCTCGAAATAACTAAAGAAATGATACAAAGAATTTTAGGCATGTAACAAATTCCTCTATGTCGCTCGGGAAATAATTTTATAAGACAAATTATTCTATCTTACTTTTCCGTTATTGACAAGGTGTACTATAACCAAATGAAATTTTCGGCGTTTATTACCGGCGGACTTGCGGAAAATCAACGGTATGTTTTCGTGTTTTCCGCGTAATTATTTCAAAGGTTATAGTATAGAAAGTAAATTGACTGTTGTTTCAACGAAAATTATTTTGAGTTAACGTTTTTACGGGGTTCGGTAGGCTGCTGAATCTGAATATCAGGAGCATTTCCGAGTTGTGAAAGAACTTGGAGAAGAGTGTTCAGATGCATAAATTTCATTCCGAACCGATCAACAAATTCATTCAGGGAAAATTCGCTCTCAAGAAAAGTGTCCGCATTGTATTCAACTTCTTCCGTAATCGTGGAAAGCAAATCCGTTTGAACCCGCTCCAGTTTCACGGCAGCCCGCCGGCAAAAATCGGCTAATTCGGGATTTGACCGTTTCCAAAGAGCAAGCTCCATCGCTTTACGGTGATGCGGTTGGCTGATCTGTAAAACGAGTTCTTCCAGAAGTTCATTTTGCCGACTTTGCGCAGCAAGCAACTCCCGCAACAAGCTGCAAACTTCCGACTGAGGTTCCGGTTTTGATTGGGGAAGAGAATGAACAACATCAATTTGTGAATAAAAATGCGGTTCGCGTGGAGTGGTTGACATTGATAACCTATTGTTAATAAAAGAGGAAAATGGTTGCAAAAAAATCGAAAACAACTTTCTAAAAATCTTTCTAAAAATACCGTTCCTTAGTAACATGGCAAATCGTCCTGAGTCATCGAAAAATTTTTTTGTCTTTCAGGCGTGATATTCATTAAACAGGACAATCTTAAACAGGACAACTCTTGCCATTTTCGGAACCCAACCGGTAAAATATACCGTTTCGTGTTTATATTACCGTTTTATATTACCGTTGTTATCGGGATTGTTTGGGTTATCGGATCGGCACATGTTATCATGTTTAACTATTTCGTTCCCGCTTAACATATAAGTAAAACACTTTTTCAAAAAAAGTCGAGTCCCCTCAAAAAAATGTTAAAGAATTTGCAATTTTTAATCAATGGAAAATGGAATTGATTCTTCTTTATATGATTTACTGATTTTTTACGGTGTTGTTTTCCGATAAAAAGTTCAGCGTCATTTACACGCTCTGTTACTATGCCACACACCTCCCCGATGTTGGAAAAGCTGGGTTTTTTGACGGTAATCGATCTGCCGCGAGTAGGTTTGATCGGCGGCTACCTCATCTTGAATCAGACGGGAAGACCTATCGAATTTCATTGTACCATTCCGCTAAAACCCAACCGGACTCAGGAAATTCTTTACGGTAATACATTGGCTCCGTTTCTTTACGGCGAACAAATCGCAAAAACGCTCCTGATTCGTTCCAAAATTCCGGTTACGTATGTTTTCACAAACACTGCCGCGGTTTTAGCGGTTCATGAACATATTGGAACTCCCGTGTTCTATGTTTTTGAAACGGGGAAAAAACAAATTTCACCGGAACAACCGGTTCGGGAAGAAAAAAACGCCGAACAATCATCCGCCGAACTTTTGCCTCTTTTTCCTGAATTTCCCGCGTCCAAATCAACGCTTGAAATTTCCGAAGAGCTGAATGCGTCATTGAAATCGTTTGGGATTGAAAATGTTCACCTTCAACTGAGTTCCAACGACGAAAAAGAGCAGCGTCGGATTCCGGAGGTTCCGGGGTTAAATTTTGAGGATTGGCAGGAGGTTAAAATTGGCAACCGGTTTCTTGCTGTTCCGGTGGTCAACGAAGCCGAGCATCAACTTTGGGTTGACAACATCAAACGTCTTTCACGAACTATTGATTTTGCGGAACCGTTTACACGGATTTATTTGGCTATTGAGGAAACTCAGCGAGCGGCATAACTAACTAATAGTTTATAGTGAATAGTGAATAGTGAATAGTTCGCAAGCGGAGTTATTGTTATAATTTGATTTCCGTAGGAAATCCCTATCAATAGAAAATTAACGCAACAAATCAATAAATCTCCGTTAGAAGATTCATCTAAATAAAAACAAAATGCGAAAAGACACGAAAATTATTTTTTGGGGAGGGATATCTTGACCGATAATTTTTTAAATATAGAATAACCAATCAAATAATTTTCCATCTTTTAATTTCAACATTTAGGAGACTAAATTATATTTTAAAAAATAAGTAGCTCGAACAAAAATTCGGGTGAAAAAAATAATCGAGTACGTCAACAATACTTTGGTCGCTTTGGCGAACAGTAATTTTCTACATGACAACCGGATTTTTCGGGTAGAAAATTACCGTATAACTGAAAAGTTGCGTGGCTCCCGTTCGGGGAGCGTCGCGTTCAGTTATTATGGGTATAATTCAGCATTAGATTTTAAAACATGTAATGCACCACTTTTGTCGGTGGGAATAAGCCTATCCAAAGTTGCGTGTCGCTCCTGACAAAGGGCGATATTTCTGTTGCCGTTTCTCGGCTTAGTGTTTGTTTCCCAATTTCAGCAACAACAGATTATGCGTTATGTAATCTGTTAATCAGTAACATCCTATTAAAGGAGTGTAAAAATGTATCAACTTTTATTTAACCTTCTGCCATGTTTGATGGCAAGCCTCACAGTATGTTTCATGCTGTGTGTTATGTTGTGTTCCGGCGGTAAATTCCGTTCGAAAGTTCGTCGAAACGAATACCGAAACGGGTTTACGCTGGTGGAGTTACTTGTGGTAATTGCGATTATCGGCGTGTTAATCGCGTTACTGTTACCCGCTGTGCAAGCTGCACGCGAAGCCGCAAGACGTTCACAATGTACCAACCATCTGAAACAACAAGGTATCGGAATACACAACTTCCACGATACCGTATCGGGATTACCTCCGTATTTTATCGAAGGTTTCTGTCCCGGTTTTTGGGTTTTGCTGTTACCGTACATTGAACAACAATCGTTGTACGATAACATTACCTCTTACAGTAGTGGGACAGGTATCTCACAAGATTTTCGAACATATTGGGGAACTTTAACAACGGAACAAAAAAAGGCTCATGGTTCTGTTCCGATTGTCAAATGCCCTTCACGCCGCAGTGGTGTTGCTTACACGGATGATTGGCGTCCCGGTCCGCAAACAGATTATGCTCCGGTCATTTATTTGAGAACAGAAGGAACGATTCCTACCGGTCAAACAACGGCTTCGGATATTACTAGTTGGTGGGATGTTGCCTTCAAAACACGTTCCCTTTATGAATCTTCAAGTCCAAAACGTAAAAACAATTCTCCATTCAAAATGGCAGGATTACAAGTTGCCGGTAATCTCAATACATGGAAAACTCCTAACTCATTTGCCGACTGGTCTGATGGAACCAGTAA
>JAITQV010000067.1 GCA_031288765.1 Planctomycetaceae bacterium | reverse complement strand
AAACCGCCGTTGGAATAATTATATAACATCAGTACCGGCGAATAGCAATGATTATTTGCTAAATCCATTTCTTTCCGAAACAACATTACAACAATATGCCTTTGATATACAACGCTTGTACCGGTTTAATACAGGCGTTAGTAAGGAACAAGCCCAAAATATGAAAATTACATTCGGCTCCTCCATTGAATCGTAAACAATAATTCATCTCTTTATTGAAAAAATAAAACACAATGAATATCGCTACAAATTACAATAGTTTTCAGAAATACATAGCAACAACCACAAAGCCGACAAATACCGATTCATCTGTTGTCGGTGTTCCCGCTCATTCTCCCACACCAAACATTGCCGATAATAATACCGATACCATTGAAATTTCACGCGAAGGATTGGCAATTTCCGAATCGAAAAATTTAACGCAATCGGTAACGCATGAGACGCATGAAATGACAACACCGCGTCTTTTTTCGAATAGCCCTGATTCTGCGGATTCTCTGATACGTTTTTTTGAACTCGATACAATCAACGCAAACAACGCAACTCTTTCCGGTTCTTTGGAATGGTCTCTTAAATCGGAAACGCAGGAATTGACGGATATTCTTAACGGTTTGCTTAAAGAGGTTGGATTGGATAATGAAACAGAAGATATTATCTTTGCCGAAGATAAGGACGGGAATATTATCATTGAGGGTAATATTGACGACGCAAAGAAAAAACAACTAACAGAAATCATCAATAGTAACAAGGAATTGGTTGAACGAATTAAAAATCAAAAAGCGGTCATGGAAATAATTCGAGGTCTTAATCCTGAAAACAACTCGGATATTTCCTCCGATGAATTTCTGGGAGCAAGAACACAACTTCTTAACCGTTTTCTAGTAAAGGAACTTGGCGTTTCTCTTGTTGATGTTACATCACAGAGCATGGAGGACGGTAGTATTTCCGTGTTGATTCAGCAGGACAATAAAGACAATACAATAGCGAACAATCAACTTCAACTCGTGTTCGATCAAATACCGGCTCTCAAAGGGGAATTAGTACATTATCTTACAGAGAAACCGCAGAACACATCAGGTGAGAGTGTACGATACCTACTGAAAATAAAACAAGGAACTCTCTTTGAAACGACAAATGATTTTTACAACAGTAAATAAAAAAGCAGGCATGTCCTGAGACAAACCTGCTTTCTCTTTAATACAAAATATTTGTATCTTTATTCAAGATTGATCATTGATTGTAATTTTCACGTTAAGAAGATTCTAAAAACTCTCGATTTTGAACAAAACAATTTTCGAAAATGCCTTGTTTCTTAACATTATGTGTTTTGAAAAAGGAGGTTTTTAGTCGATATTCTTACATGATCAAAATTTCCGTTGAAATATTACAAAAAGATCATTTTATTGACTTTGTGTAGTATAATTGTTTATTTTCAGTTTTATTTCCGATGTCCTGTTGCTTTAGTAACAATTTGTTTGAGGCGTGATTTTTCCGAAATAATTTTTCCCGCCGCCGCATCTTCTTCTGTAAAAACAGCAAGAAGAATTTCCGCTTCGCCGCCTCGATCACGGTCGTATGTAATGTAAATGCGTCCATCTTTTGCTTGAAAACCATCCGGATAAGAAACACCGGAACGTTCATCAAGCATCAAACCGCCTTTCCATGTTTGCCCGTCATCTTCCGAAATCCACGCCGATAATTTGGCACGATTTTTTTCTTCTCCATCAAAAGTTCCATGACGTATAAACAAGAGATTGCCGGAAACAAGCCGTGTAATAAAAAAACGTGTTACGGGATTTTTGAAGGAAGGAACGGGTTCATTCCATGTTCGTCCCAGATCGTTTGAAAAACTTTGATAAAGTCCTTTGGGTGTTCGAGCCAAAAGCCATAAAGTTCCGTCTTTCTTTTCAACAATCATCGGCTCTTCACCGGCACTGACAGGAAAAACACAACGTCCGTGTTTTATCCATGTTTTACCTTGATTTGTTGAAGCAAAAATGGTTATCCCTCGTTCTCCATCAAGTTCGGGGAAGCCATCAAAATCTTTGAAAATATTTTTAAAATCCCATTTTATGTATTCACGGGAATAGAGTTCGATTGGTATCAGCCATGTTCCGTTTTTTGTAATAGTCGGTTTGTTATGCAGGTTTCCGTGACAAATTCGTACCGGTTTTTTCCAAACGGGAAAATCGGCATCAGGATTTTCACAGGTTGTAACCCAAACACCCATACGTCCGTCAAACATACTAAGACCGTAATCGAAAAACAGCCAAAGAATACCATTGGGTGCCGTCCAGAAATCGGCAATCAAAACACGCCGTTTAACACCATTGGAAAGTTCCGGCGGATCGATTACCAGACGTGGTTTCGACCATGTTTTTCCATCATCATCACTGGTAAAAGCAACCAGATACGCATCAGCACTGTCCCCGCCGGAAATACTACACGCCCAAAGTCTTCCGTTGGGAGTTTGGGCAATACCGCAATTCATATTGTAATTCCGGTGATCGTCATCATATTTTGTAACCGGATTTATAAGCAATTCCGGCGGTTCCAAAACAGAATCCAGTATTTTTTGAGGCGATAATTCTTCACCGTAACCAATCATCACAACAAACCCAAAGCATAAAACGGTCAAAAATAATTTAGTTTTCATGTTGAAATCTCCAAAATACAAAGTTAAAAAAGTTTACAAAAAATATTACCGGCTTGAAAGATCGAAATGAAAAACGTTTGCTCCTGATTCTGTTACTTCCGCTTCAATACCGGATGTTTTAGGGGAACGGTATTTAGAAGGGAGAGCGTCTATCATTGGAATAGCGGGAACACGTTTCGGTTCTGTTTGCACTAATTGTTTTTCATTTTCCGTCATTTCCCTCTCAGGAATAAGTTTGACAAAAATTACGGAATACTTACCGGCTTGAGTTCCGTCACCTCCTTTTCCCAAAAGAGAAGTGAGTTTGAATTTCCCGTTAGCATCGGTGTAACCGCCCGCCCCTAACCCTTTCGAGGAATCAACAGGAAGGAAAGATACTGAAACCGCTTCAACAGGTTTTCCGTCTAATGTTACCACTCCTTCTACATATTTCAAGTTATGCGGTCTTTTACAACCGAATAAAATTAGAGTTGTTAAAAGTATCAAAGAAAGCATAACATTTTTACAATAATTATTTTTTTCAAAATATTTCATTGGTATTCGGATTGTTTGTACGAAACCGCTCTATTTTGTAGGGCGATTTCGGGTTGTTTGGAAAATAACAAATTATAAAGAGGTACTTTCGCCACCGTCTTTCGAACCAAGTCCTCCCCAAATTCCATAGTTTGAAAAATCTGATCTTGTCGGTTTAACATCAATATCACCACAACTAATTGTATTGGTAATGAATCGAACAGAACCATCAGCAAGTCCTCCATTAACACCGCCGGAATGATAACTGCTTGCTGAAATTAATGGATTTCCACCACTAGCCATACCGGCATAACCTGAAATAGTGAAACAAGATGGTGAATTGGGCGGTAAAATTGTGTGAAATCCTGTTGCATGAGTAGCGCCGTCAGCAAAAGAACGACCACAAGGAGAATTGTCGGAAGCATCCGTTCCGTCATTCCCGCTTCCGGCTTTACCGCTCAATATTCCGCCTGTTCCCTTGCGGTTAAAACAATCACGCGGGCTGCCGCTTGTACCGGTCGGATCTCCATGTGAGGAATTATACGCAATGGCATTGGTCGAAGATAGTGTATCGGTTCCGGATTCACCGCGACCAATACCTGCTTCGGAAAAAGCAATCGTATTACTTGTTCCGTCTGTCAACGAACTCATATTGAAATAAGCTTTGCCCTGATCATCAAAACCGAAAAGACCTCGCGGCATTGGAAAGTCCCAAAACACCGATTTACTCCAGGCATCACCTGCACAACCGCGATAACTAATTTTTGCCGGTTCATTGACCGTAAATTTTCCTTGCGGGTCGGAAGGACACAGATACGTTGGTATGTTGATGTTGTAATAAGTTGCGGTTGTGGCGGCTGTCCATGGCGGAGCCATTCCGCCCGTAACAATTGATTGAAAAGCTGCTTCCTGTTCTATAAAAGGAAGTAAAACAACTGCCCAGCCAACACGGCGATGTGCCGAGCTTGTTGTTGTTCCTCCTTTATACTGTGGTGACGCACCTGCCGGAAACGAATTGTTGATATCATGGTAATTATGATATCCGATGCCAAGTTGTTTCAATTTGTTTGTACACGACATACGTCTTGCAGCTTCTCTCGCGGCTTGAACAGCGGGCAACAGCAACGCAATTAACACTCCGATAATCGCAATGACTACCAGAAGTTCCACCAGCGTAAAGCCGTTTCGGTATTCGTTTCGACGAACCTTCGAACGGAAATTACCGCTGACACATAGCATAAAATATGCTACGAGGCTTGTCAAAAAACATGACAAAAGAACGTACAGTTTGTTGTACATAATTTTTTTCTCCTTAATGTAAATAGGAGTGAAATTTTAACAGATTACATAACGCGTAATCTGTTTTTACAAAAGTGGGAAACAAACACTAAGCCGAGAAACGGCAACAGAAATGTCACTCTTTG
>JAITQV010000066.1 GCA_031288765.1 Planctomycetaceae bacterium | reverse complement strand
ATTTAAAAAAATATCGGTCAAGACACCCCCCAGAAAAAAATAATTTTCGAGTTGTTTCGTATTTTATTTTTTATTTTTATTTAGGTGAATCTCTTACGAAGATTTATTGATTTGTTGCGTTAATTTTCTATTGATAGAGATTTCCTACGGAAATCAGATTACCACAACAGATTAAATCTACATGTGGTAGGGGCGAAAGATTTTTCGCCCCTACATTGCGACCATTCTTCTTCATAATCAAGAGGTCGGCAACCGTTCGCCGTAACGGCTGCATCGGCTTTTGATTTTTAAAATCCTTTTCCTGTTTTGCCGTTATGCCGGTTGCTTCGGAATGGTCAAAAATTGTATTGACCAATGGGATTAGATTTACAGTTAAGTTGTTCATAATACTCTTCATTTAGTAATTGGAATGGTGGAAATTCCGGTTTTCGGGTAAAAAAGTGAAAAAAATACTAGAGAGATTTTTTTTATTTCTCTTGTCATGGACATTATTTCAGGTGAAACGGAAGCCATTTCACCTGACTTTTTTGCGATTCCTCTCCTGTGACAGGTTTTATCTCTGTAGAAACGGGGCATTTTTTCAGGTGAGACGGTTTTCAAAAATCGAATTACGGTCGTCAAAAATTGATTTTTTGATTTCATCACTTGTGAGATTTTTTTCATCTCTCTTATGTTTTCCGGGCTTTTGTAACATCTTTTTCCTGTCTTAAAGGTGAGAAATTACGTTGTGTTCATGTTTTAACATGATATAAATTAAGGAATTAAGAAAAGTCATGTGTCAACGGGAACCGCAAAGGTGTGTAAAAGTGTGAAGAGCGTTACCGGCGGTTTTTGCCCAAAGTTGCCTGTTTTCGATGTAAACACTTGTATCTATCCCGTCCTTTATTAAACAACGACGCAAGAAAACTTCATTGTTTAACATAAGGACTGAATAGATACAAAATTCGTTGTCCAAAACAATCTTGTTGGGCATGATAGGCAGGATTTATATGATTTTATTTGGTGTTTTATCCCGTCAAAAAACAGGCTCGGAGAAGTTTCTTAAAAGAAAAATTGCTTAATTTGCCCAAATTAACTCTCACAACCACACCAGTCTGTAAATACAGGAAAAAAATTCAGAAAAAGGCAAAAAAAGGCAGTGTTGGTATTGCAGTCTGCTTTTCTTTATGTATAATAGAGCCTCTTTCGTTTTGAGGAATTAAATTTTCGTCTGACGTTTGAAATTGGAACGGAAAAATTTTTTACATAAATTAATTTACAAAAATTAATGAAATAATTATAACTCACATAAATTTTGTGTCAAAATATTGTTTTTTTATCCGATTTTATTGTATTTCATTTTTCATTCCGCCGAATTTATCATACCATTAATTTATTTAAACAATTATTATCATTACAACATTTTCTTATTTATGCCCTTATATCTGTTCAAGTTTTTATGACCGCCTTAAAAAACATTTACCCTCTACATAATTGTCTCTAAAAATGGAAGAATCACGTTTCGATAGTTATCCCGAAAATCCTTCCGATGAGAAAGAGAATGAAAATGAATTTTCTTTTATCATCGGCAATCTACCGGCACGGGAAAAGCACGCCCTGGAAACTTTAAAGATTACATCTATTGATGCATTTTGTAAGTACGACTTCTCAGAATTGTTTACAATTCGCGGATTCGGAGAAACAACAATTACAAGGCTTCAATTGTTGCAAGAACAAATTTGTGAAAAGGAACAGCCCGATGAACAAAATAAATATGCTCCTTTGACACTCCAATCTCCGATACAGAATATCAAATTCTCCAAAAAAGAACGTAGTGTTCTCGTTTTGTTAAATGTTACAACTGTTGATGATTTCCTAAACCTTGATTTATCAGAAATGATTTTGCCAAAAGGGTTTGGAGAAAAAACTCGTCACTTCCTTATACAAAATCAAAAACAAATTGTTCAAAAACTGTTGATTGATATTCCCCCCCTTTCGCTGGAAGAATGTCCGGTATTGATGATTCTACTGAATCCCCGCGAAAAAAAAGTTCTCACAAAATATCGTATTTCAAATTGGCGGGAATTTGCTTGTTTTGATTTTAATCAAATTGACAATACGCCAAACCTTGGGTTCGTAACATTGCGTTCCCTTTTGTTTAAACAGGTGGAGGTTCGTACAAAAATTATTCGTTCAAAAATCGGTTCTCTTTCCGATTTTTCGTACGATGATGAATTTTCGATTTTTTTGTTGGATTTGACTCCGAATGCAAAGGAAGCATTGTGGCATCTCGGCATCTCAAAAATAAGCGAGTTAACAAAAGCAAATTTGAATATTCTTAAATTGGTTTCCACCTCTATAATGGAGGCTTATGAAGAACTTTATCAAATACAACAAGAATTTTCTCAAATCATTAAAAAAACGGAAAATCCCTTGAATGATTTTCTGACATCAACACCGCCGGCATCCTTTGGCATCTCCGATATTGCTGCCGAGTTTCTTCAGCAAAATGCCATTAATTCGTTACGGGACTTTCTATTTTTTTCAATTCCCGAAACATATCCTGATCTTCGGCAACTTCAAATTGAATGGCAAAGCCGTCATACACCGGTTGAGTTTCTGCGTACTATTCCATCTTATTTCAATATATTATTGCATTGTCAAAAAAATCAAACACAAAACACGGCTATTAAATACTATCTTAATGATTTTGAAACGGCAAAAGACTTTTTTTCTGTTTCATTTGAAGATATAGTGAAATTGACACAAGGCGATTGGGAAGCCGCCCGGACAATTCAATCCTTACAGTATGAGTTACTTAAATCATGTTTGGATCTTCATAAATATTTTGATTTTTTTGTCGATGATGAAAGAGAACAAGGTTGGAAACAAGAAATCAACAAAGAGGCATTATTCGTATTGCCTTTTTTCGGAGGTCGGCACAACCGAAACTTTTCTGCGGAGATGTTTCATGAAACATTTTTACCGAATCTTAGTCTGGATTCAATTGTTCAGGGACGTATGTTACAAATAACAAAACAAATGGGTATTCTAACATTAGGAGAACTTTTGTTAACAACATGCTCACACTTTTTTCTTTTAAAACATTGTTCAAAAACAAAAATTACCGAGATTCAGGAAAGGATTCGAAAAATCCTATTTTCCGCAATAAATAATTCGGCGCTACTAATCGAATTGAATCAAACCAATGCGGATCATTCCGGTTTTCCATTTCAGTTATCGCCGCTTGATAAATCCACTCCGAAAACATTGCTTATCAGTTTGTTGAAACGTTATGTTTTTTCCGATCGAGCCGTTGATATCATAGCACAACGGGTTCAAGGAAGAACTCTGGAACAAGTCGCGAAAATATACGGGTTGACTCGTGAACGTATTCGCCAGATTGAAATCAAAAATAAAACTCCTTCCGATCATGTTTATGCACAAAGTATCTTTGCCGAAGTTTACCGAATGTTGGAAAAATCAATAGTAACACTGGGAGGATTTGCGCCCATCCACGAAATCGCAACACAATTTGCAGCGGATAACGGCTGGTCTGATCAGGATTGTAATCGGGTATTTATCAAGTTTTTACTTGATCGGGCAACGAATAATATTGTAAATCATATTATAAATCACGGAAGAGGATACTATTCAACAAAGTCTTATCCGTGTCAACGGTGTGAACGTTTAGTTGCAAAAATATCTTATTTTGCCCAAGAAGCGGCTCAAGAACGGTCAACGGTAACACGTGACAGTTTACTTGTAACACTTTTGAAGACATGTTGTTCGGAGTGTGCTGACCAGCCTCAGCGAATTTCCGAATTTTTCTTGACATGGAAATGTATTTCCGATTCGTTATATCCTAAAATTTTCGGTGATGCCGAAATTTATCGTTCTACAAACCGTTCCATGCAAAAAATGGTCAGTAATGTTCTTAAACGAGCGCCGCATCCTCTTTGTGCAAGGGAAATTTTGACTCTTATATGTCAACGTACGGAAAATGACAGTTTTACCGAAAAGCAGGTCAATGCTGCCGCAACGTTTTTATGTCTCATAGACAAAAATATTTTTCTCTGGGAACGCGGCGGTGTTTATGCGTATCGAAAACATATTCCTATAGATCATCCGCTCCTTATTGCAATTGAACAGAGGGTGAAACAATTAATTAAAAGGTCAAAAGCTCCCTATGTTTCGTTATACACGCTTTTTAATGAATATCAATCCGAATGTGAAGCGGAAGGTATTCCTTCCGTGCATGCTCTTCACTCATGTTTGAAAGCACGCGACATGCTTGGTGTTGCATTTATGCGGAGTCCCTGTATTAGTGTTACGAAGGTAAAACATAAAAGAAAAAATGTTGAAGTTATGGAAAATTGGGTTGCCCAAAAAAGAGATGTTGTAAGCTATGAGTCATTGGAAGATTTTGCGCGGGAAAGCGGTCTCGATTCCCAACAATATCACTGTACTTATGCCAAGGCGAAATCACTTATAAAGTACGACTCGGAACGAGCGGTTCATCTTAATTCATTGCATTGGAATCAAACGAAACAAAATTCCATTCTCGAGTTGGCGGTGGAATATTGGAATTATTGTATTTCTCAGGGATTGCTGTATGCAAGAGCGGATCAATTCTTAGCGAAATATAAAAATAGACTGCCCAAACTTGCTCATGGAATACGATGGACATCCGATCTTCTATTTGCTTTGTTATTGCGATCGGAATCGGTTATTACTTTTGGGAACACACAACTTGTGTACGGTTTCAAAAATAACATATCCGCTCCGCAAACATTCGGCGATATTATAGTCGAAATATTAAAAAGAAAATTCAAGGGCGAAGCGGATTTGATTGAGATGTCCTCTTATTTGCGTGATGATCTCCAACTTGTTAAGGCACGGCTGACTGTAAGCATGTTACAGAACCATCCCGGGTTAGTTATAACAGAAGACAAAATTTATTTATCAAAAAGAAAAAATGTTTCGTAATATTGATCTATAAAATGTTTACAATATCTCGAAACATAATCTTATTGAAGATTTAACGATTACAGTATTTCTAATTCAATTGTCCGAACAATGATTTGCGTAAGTTGAATGATTTATGTGATTTTCAAAAACAGAATCATAAAAATCACACTTCGCACACCACAAAATCATGATTTCCATCAATGTTTATCCGTTACCGTCGTATGCACAAGATGAGGATTTGACGGATTCTGTTGCTGTTGTGATTGACGTGCTTCGCGCAACAACAGTTATTGTAAGTGCGTTTGCCGGCGGAGTCAAAGATGTGATTCCGGTGTTGGATATTGAACAGGCTCGGCAACAGAAAGAACTTCTGGAAAAAAAGTACGGAAAAGGTTCCGTGCTTTTGGGAGGTGAACGGAAGGGGATTCCTATTGCGGGGTTTGATCTTGGCAATTCGCCGCAACATTTTACTTCGGAAAAAATCGCCGATAAAATTTTGATTCTGACAACAACAAATGGAACGGTTGCTTTACATGCGGCTAAAAAAGCCCGAAATCTTTATGTTGCCGGGCTGGTCAACGCCCAAGCGGTTGTTGAACGGCTGAAAAACGAAAACAAAATTGCAATTTTCTGTGCTGGCACGGACGGGGAAATTACGGAAGAAGATTTATTATTGGCGGGTTGTCTTGTTTCTCGGCTGTCACGGAATTTCCGGCAAGATCAATGTCAAAATCAATATCAGAATCAATGCCGGAATCAATGTCGGAACCAATGTCAGTGGAATCACCATGCCGAAACCGCAAAACAGCTTTGGGAAAATCGTTTTTTTATCGATAACAACGAATCTGTTTCTGAGTCTGGATTGATTGAATTTCTTTACCAAAGCCGCGGCGGAAAAAATCTTATTATGTTGGGGTTGGAAGCGGATATTGCGGTTGCGGCGAAAATAGATTCGATTGATCTTGTGCCGGAAATTCATCTCTAAATGTTGATGTGTCCATCCTCTGAATTTTGTTCTTGCTGTAATTCTATCCGTTTTAACACGTCAATCGTATCTATTAACTAATCTGTTTCCCAATCGGCGAATGAAGAATTAACATCAAGGAATCAAGAGTTGACCACAACGCTTGAGCATTATGCTTCGGCGGCGGCATCCCGTAAGCCGACCTTTTCGCTCAATTATAGTTCCGAACATAACAATCTTGATTCTTTATCTTCCGTAAAATCTCAGGCAGATAAATTACTTTATCAATTATCGAACGATTGGGAACGGGAATATTCCGAGTTAGCGTTGGCGATTGCTGTTGCGAGTATTTTATACATCGATGAGACGGGTTGAAAGGTTGGCAGTAAACCGACAACGCAGTCGTTCGCCGAGCGATTGCGTCGGCGAGAGCCGACCGGTATATTCCTTGTTGTCGGCAAGCCAACAACGCAACGGTTGCCTACCTTGAGGGTTCCGATCCGGCGGTTACGCTTCGCTTCACCGCTGGTTTTGCACATCTCGCCCTACAGGCTTAGGAAAAAATGAAATTTTCGTATCTATTCAGTTAGGCAGGCAACTGTTCGGCGAAAGGTTACCTGCCGTTTCTTTACAAAATCACTGAAAATTAACCTCAAATCCGGCTTTTTATGCTCAATTTAAGAAAAATTACCGCTTTTTGGTATGTACCAATTCCTGTTTGGTACATACTAATTGCCTTCCGGTATGTACCAATTGCCTTTGGGTATCTACCAATTCCCTTTTGGTACCTACCAATTGCCTTCCGGTATCTACCAATTCCCTTTTGGTACCTACCAATTGCCTTCCGGTACCTACCAATT
>JAITQV010000065.1 GCA_031288765.1 Planctomycetaceae bacterium | reverse complement strand
ATAAACTGTTTGCCGTGCGAACCTTCGGGCATCCGAATATCGTTATGCAAACGAGTTGTGAATTGGCGATGGACTTCCGTTTTTCCGTCGTCGGCAGTGATCACGATCAAAGCATTCCTCACTCCATGAGGCCATCCGTGCCTGACTTGTCCGGCGTTTTCGCCAGCCGACTGGTCAATCACAACACGAATAAAATCTTCGTTGATTACTTTCACTTTGACTTCCGGTGTTATGTCGGTTGCTTCGGAATGGTCATGGTGCCCGCCGATTTCGCCGGGTAACAAAAAACCGAGCAAGTGAACATCGTCAGCGGTCATAACTCCTGCCGTGTATTCGCTATACGCCCAAACTCTCACCTGAAGCAGGCAAAGTCCTACGGTTGATTTGAGCAACGAATTACGCTGTTCGCGGTCTGCCGCCGAACCCGCAGTGGAACGGCATTTGTTGATCAGCAACTGGAGTTGTTCACGGTTGTCGGAAACTTGCGCGAGCAAAGTGGTTGGTATTGACCATGTCGGGTGTTGCTCAATGAGCTTTACCAGATTGTCTATATTGCCGAATTGTTCATCGATACTTCCGTGCCAACGCCGGACTGCGGCAAGTACGCCGTCGGTGATAGTGCCGGACAACGCCATGCCCAACGCAAAAGCAACAGCGAAACCGCTGCCGATTGTCCAAAACAATCCTCCGTCCGAGATGAAGGGGAAAAATGTGGTTGAAAGGTCAAAAATTGTATTGACCAACGGAACGAAATTGAGTGTTAAAATGTGCATAATACTCCTCATTAAATAATTGGGATGTTGGAAAAAACGGTTTTTGGGTGTAAAAGTGAAAAAAACTCTCGCGAGATTTTTTTTATCTCACGAGAGATGGGTTTCATCTCTCGTGAGAATGTTTTTATCTCTCGTGAAAAGGCTTCCTTATACGTGTTTTTGGGTTCATTTCTTGTGAGACGGGTTTGGTTTTTCGTGAGTTTTTGACTTTATCTCTCGTGAGATGGCTTTCATCTCATGCGAAACGGGGTTATCTCACGTGAGATAGGTTTCATCTCGCGCGGGATTTTTTTTATCTCTCGTATGTTTTCCGGGCTTTTGTAACATGTTTTTCTGCTCTTAAAGGTGAAAAATTGCGATGTATTCAAGTTCTAATATAATATACAACAAGGAATTAGGAAAAGTTGCGTGTCAACGAAAAAGGTAGGCAACCCTTCGCCGAAGAGTTGCCTTGGCGGCAAGCCGACAGTGAATTTATGTTATGTTGGATGTTTTGATTGCCTATCGGCAAGCAGCGTTTCGGCAAACAGTTACCTACTTGTGAAATAAGCGTGAATGATTACAATCCTACCAATGGAAATCACAGTTTGTTCATAAGCCTTTAATAACTTTAATAAAAAAAGGACAACCGCGTTGTTTTCATTTGTCCTCAATCATTCATCAACTAAATTAAATCAAATTAAATAGTTCGCTGTTTACTGCCAACCTTATTTTTATGCAGGAAAGTCGTCACGATCTTCGTAATATTGCAATTATTGCTCATGTTGATCACGGTAAAACAACCCTTGTTGATTGTATGCTCCGCCAGAGCGGGCAGTTCCGTGATGCGCAATTGACCGGACAACAAATTCTCGATTCAAACGATTTAGAACGGGAACGCGGTATCACAATTTTGGCGAAAAATATTGCGATTCCTTACAAAGGTGTCAAAATCAATATTATTGATACACCCGGTCACGCGGATTTCGGCGGTGAAGTGGAACGTGTTCTTCGGATGGCGGACGGTTGTCTGGTATTGGTGGACGCCGCAGAAGGTCCCATGCCGCAAACACGGTTTGTACTGGGAAAAGCCCTCGAAGTGGGTTTGCGTCCGATTGTTGTTGTCAACAAAATTGACCGAAAAGATGCCCGCCCCCATGAAGTTGTCAACGAAATGTTCGACTTGTTCCTCCAACTCGGCGCCAATGACGAAGCGGCGGATTTTCCTTATCTTTTCGCCAGCACAAAGGAAGGTTACGCAACCGCCGACCCGAATATCCGCAACGACAACATTTTGCCGTTAATGGATTTGATCTTGGAAAAAATTCCGGCTCCCGTTGTGGATGTGGGGCAGCCGCTTCAAATGCTGGTTACAACAATCGCATGGTCGGAATTTGTCGGTCGGATTGCTGTTGGAAAAGTCAACGCCGGAACAATCCGAAAAGGAATGAATGTTGTCATCATGCAGAAAGAGAACAAACAAACCGCAGGAAAAATTTCACAATTGTTCACGTTCGATAATCTGGGACGAACCGAAGTTCACGAAGCCGATGCCGGAGATGTTGTTGCGGTGGTTGGTTTGACAGAGATTGAAATCGGCGATACGATTTGCCCGACTCTTCACCCCGCGGCATTGCCGAGAATTCATGTTGACGAACCGACGTTGCGTATGACGTTTGGTATCAATAATTCGCCGTTGGGCGGTAAAGAAGGCAAATTCGTAACAAGCCGGCATCTTCGGGACAGGCTTATGCGGGAACTTGAAAAAAATGTGGCGTTGCGAGTTGAGCCGATTGAGGGAACGGAACAGTTTTCGGTTTCAGGACGCGGCGTGTTGCATCTTTCCGTGCTGATCGAAACCATGCGGCGCGAAGGTTACGAATTATCCATCGGTAAACCGGAAGTGATTTTTCGAGACAATAATGGAGTAATAGAGGAACCGTTTGAGGTGTTGGTCATAGAAGTTCCTGAAAATCAAACCGGTCCGGTTATGGAAATGGTGGGAGCCAGACGCGGGCTTCTTCTTGAAATGAGTAATCGCAACGAGATCGCGGTGATGAAATTTTCGATTCCGGCGCGCGGTTTGATTGGTTTGCGGACACGGTTGCTCATGGCAACGCAGGGCAACGCGGTAGTCAATCACCGTTTTGAAGGATACAAACCGCGTGAAGATTCTATTCCCGGTCGTTCGACCGGAGTTTTAGTTTCGATGGTTTCCGGCAAAGCCAATGCGTTTGCGCTTGACTCGCTTCAAGCGCGTTCCGAACCGCATGTTTCACCGGGCGATGTGGTGTACGAAGGCATGATCGTCGGCGAAAATTCGCGTAACGAAGATATGGATGTAAACCCGACAAAAGAAAAAAAATTAACCAATATGCGCGCTTCCGGCAGCGACCGTAACATTATTCTGAAACCGGCACGGCGTTTTACATTGGAGGAAGCGTTGGAATTTATCGAAGCCGATGAACTTGTCGAAGTGACGCCGTCTATTATTCGAATGCGCAAAATCATCCTGAAAGAAGTTGACAGGCGGCGTATCAACCGTGCAAAAAACGTATGACTAATACTAATATTCGTCACGGAACCGCTTCAATCACTATCGACCGGTTTTTTATTCTTTAATGACACAAAAAGGTCAAACGCATCATTGGGCGTCCATTTCGGCGGGTAAAGTTCGAAACAAACGGATTCCATATCAATATCGTATTCGTTTTGAGACTGAATCCACGTACTGTAAACGGTATGATACGCCATCAAAGTATCGGACGCCATCGGAATCAGGCAGCGTACGAATTTACCGGGAGGCAGTTCGAATATTTCCATTCCCTCAGGAACAGGAATATCAGGAGTAATCTCCGAAGCCGTCCAAAAATCAAACGAAATATATTGATTCGTCTTGATAAAAAGACCGTAGGATTTTTTGTGCTTCCAACCCTGTAATCTTTTTGTTTCGGAATAAAATTTCTGCCAAAGCGGTGAGCAGTCATAAGACGCCGCCGGAATTGTTGTTTGTGTACGAAATCCCGCAAGACGTTTCGCCGGATAATCGACAACCGCTATTTCAAAATCTGTAGTTAGAGTCATCTAAGCATTTCAAAAAATTAAAACGAGCCGAGATATAAATTCTTCGGACAGTTCAAGAAGAATGATTCACCGAACTATCCGTTTCAGTAACTGTTAATGTTTATTAATCCAAGTTCCGCAACCGCCCAATTGAAATACGGTAAAATGTATTGATTTTAAGTATTGATTTTAAATCTTGACGGCATGGGTCTCAATACTGTTTTTACCGAATCGTGTTGAAGGTTTATTTTAGAAATTGGGGTTAAAATTCATTGAGTTCTGTTGTTGGGAACAGCGTGAAGCCTGACAAGATTCAATAGACGCCCAGCAGACGAGGTTTTGCCGTTCTTTTTTCGTGATAAGATCTTTGGCAGCATGATCAGATGAACACACTAAAATTTTATAGAGAATTTTTTTCTTGTCAAAAAAGTTTTTTTCGCCGCAGTCAAATTCTGCAAAATAAAAGCCGTTAAAACACATTTATCGGGTTGATTCAATAAAATTTATGATAATTTACAAAAGATAGAACAAATAGCCAATTAATTTTATGCTGTTTTGACTTAAAATTTTTTCAAATTTTTCCGTCTTTTATAAATGAGGAACTTAGGTCGATGATATTTTTCCTACTAATCCCGCAATGTCAATACTATTTACTTGCAAAGATAAATTATTTGTAATTATTCAGTGATTTGCTGAGCAATTGCCTGTTAGGGCAAACCTATCAATAGAAAACATGTTCCAACAAAAGGTAGGCAATCGTTGGGTGAAAGCCCCTGCCGAACGATTGCTTGCCGATAGGCAATCAAAACAACTGTCGCCGACACAACCCTTTGGCGAAGGGTTGCCTTAAAGTCTCGCAAGGGACGAGATGTACTTCACCGCCGGTTATGTACATCTCGCTCTACGGGCTTAGGACAAAAACATTCCACCAAATAGATATAAAAAATTAGATAATAAGATAATAAGGTTAATTTTGTGAGAAAATTTTGGCTACTAAGGTTGTTTTGTTTGAAAAAATCAGGTTGAAAATAAGGTTTGTTCGGCAACATAGTTTGACAAATGACTGAATATACTTTGAACGGTAGGAAATTACCTCTTATTTTTAACAACAAAACTAATTTTTTTAGATGTTTCCATTAAAAAAAGAGGTAATTTCCTACCGTTCAAAGTATAGATACAAAATGGGAAAATTAGTAGGCAGCCAAAGGTAATTGGTAGATACCAAAAGGCAATTGGTAGGTACCAAAAGAGAATTGGTAGGTAGCCAAAGGCAATTGGTAGGTACCAAAAAGCAATTGGTAGGTACCAAAAAGCAAATTGGTAGGTACCAAAAAGGAATTGGTAGGTACCAAAAGGGAATTGGTAGATACCAAAAGGCAATTGGTAGATACCAAAAAGCGATTGGTAGGTACCAAAAAGCAATCGGTAGATACCAAAAAGCAATCGGTAGGTACCAAAAAGCGGTAATTTTCCTCAAATTGAGCATAAAAAGCGGATATATTCAGTGATTTGTCCCGAAATTAGGACTTTCTGCCCTAGTTTCATGTATAACTGAAAAGATACTCGATTTTTTTTAACACGGAGAACACAAAATAAAACGGTCTTTTGCGGAAAGATTCCAACAATTGAAAATATTATTGATTTTCTATCCGGCTTTCATTATAATAGAACGGTATTTTGTTGTTATCGGGTTAAATTAACGTGATACCGTTTATTTTCTCATCCGCTAAACTTGAAACCGCTAATATGTCCGACAATTCTATCGTTAAACTACCCTAAAGATCTCACCCTTGAACAAGTCCGGGCAAGTTCTTTGTTGTGTTTTCCTTTTTATTGAAGGTATTGTTTTGAAAACTGAAGAAAATACGCTCATTTCCGCTAATATTCTTGTTGTTGATGATGATCCGGCGATTCTTCGTCTTCTGACTCATTTATTGGAACAAGGCGGTCATCGTGTCCGCACGGCAACAGACGGAAATCAATGTCTCCAAATGATTCTTCAAGATTGTCCTGACGTTTTGATTACGGATTGGATGATGCCGGGTTTGGACGGTCTTGAACTTTGCCGCCGTGTCCGGCAACTCCATAACCGCAAGGTTTTACCGCATTATACTTACATTCTTCTTTTGACCGCTCAATCCGGTAAAAAGTTTTTTATTGAAGGGCTCGAATCGGGCGCCGATGATTTTATTGAGAAATCAACGGCAAGTTTGTCCGATCTTCGTATTGAAATCAAAGCCCGTCTCAAAGCGGCGCTTCGAACACGTAAACTGGAAATTGATCTTGAATTTGCCGCAAAATACGACGCCCTGACGCAACTTCTAAACCGTGTAACATTCTTTGAATTGGCGCAAGTTATTTGGGATCGGTCTATCAAGAATAAATTTCCGCTTTCGACGGTGATGTTTGATTGTGATTTTTTCAAGCGGATCAATGATATTCACGGTCATTTGGCGGGCGATGCGGTTTTGCGGGAGATGGCGGCAATTCTCAAAAGTTATTCGCGGGCGTCCGACATCATTTGCCGTTACGGCGGCGAAGAGTTTTGTGTACTTTTGCCGGGCTGCAACGAAAAAACGGCGTGGAATTGGGCGGAACGGATTCGGCGGCGGTTTGAACACAATCCGATTAAACACGGTAATTTTGAAATCAGTATTACGGTTAGTTTTGGTATTGCGGAACATATGGAGGACACGGCGTTTCTTGATCAGCAGATTGAGCGGGCGGATCAGGCGTTGCTTTTTGCGAAGGAATCGGGGCGAAACCGTTGTATTCGGTTTTCGGAGACGATTGCGAGTGAAACGGAAAATATTCACGGAACCGGCGATTTAATAGAATTATTTCACGGTGTTACAGCCGGCGAGGTGATGATTCCGTTTACGTTGAGTATTAGTCCCAAAGAGACGGTTGCTTCGGTTATTGACTTTTTTCTCCGAACACGGATTGAGTCATTGCCGGTTGTTGACGAGAACGATCATTTGATTGGAATGGTTTCCGAGAAAAACCTGATTCCGCTCATCGGCAATCTTTCACGTTGGCAGGAACCGATTGGGGATTTGGTAACACCGAATGTGATTTGTTATCCGGCGGAGACGCCGCTTAAAGTTGTTTTTGATTTTCTTTGCCGTATTTCTGCGAGGCAGATTTTGCTTGTGCAGGATAAAACGCCTGTCGGATTTATCAACCGGACTCCGCTGCTTCGTTGGTTGCGCAACCGTTGGGCGGTATTTTGCGGGCATTTTAATGAGATTGTTCCGATAATTTCGGTTCGTGATATTCCGGTTCAAAATCTCAAGGATTCTATTGAAGTTTTGATGAAGGAGTTGGCGGTTTTGGATGAAACCTTAACGAATCAGGATAGCGACGAAAATTGGGAAAGAAGCCGTAACCGTATTGTGGCGTTGATTTCGCAATGTCAGGATGTCATGGATCAGGTGTTGAAATACAGTGCGTCCCATTCGGAACCCGATTCCGAAAATTTATCTCCCTTTACAACATTATGAAAAGAATAATTCTGTTTTTTTCCGTTTTGTTTTTTAGTGTGGTATTCTCTTTGGTTATTGGAGCGCAAGAGCCGGTGCAAGAACCATTGCCGCCGAAACCGGAAAACGCCGCAAATCTTACGGCAGAGGACAGTACCGCTAAGGATAATGTTTCGGGCAATGCTTCGAGCAGTGTTTCGGGCAATATTTCGGACAATGTTTCAAAAAGTGTTTCGTCGGAACGTCCCGTGCGCAAAAGAGGGGTTCGTTCACGTTCCAAAATTCCGCAAGGAATTTTTGGAGCGGAAAATGCGGCGGTTCCCGATGCGGCTGCTACGATATTGGGCGGAACTGCTCCTGCACTTTGGGAGATTAGGCGTTCGGTGTCTGCGGCGGACGACGAGGAAATTCCTGATTTGTTGGAACGGAACACCATCGCCCCGCCGGTTCCCGGAAAAGTAATCCGTTACGCAACACAATTCATGCAGCATTATGATGACAACATGGATGGTATTCTTCAGGCGGAGGAATGGAAAAAGATGCAGGGCGCGCCGCAATCAATTGATATTGACGGAGATCGTGAAATTACGATGGACGAGTTGGTTCGTTTTATCGCGGTTTACGGGCAAGGGCGGACGATTCATCATCCGCAGCCGGTTGAGCGGTATTTTCAGCCGAAACTGATTTCTTCGCAATTTCAATTATTCAAACCGTTTTTGCCGGTTGCGGAGCCAACTGCGGCAACGGCTTCCGAGAAAGCGAACCTTAATCAGGCGGATGTTAATCAGGCGGACATTAATTCTGCAACTGATCTTACGGAGGAAGCGATGGAGGCGGACGAAACGCCGTTAGACGAGGAGGTTTATGCGGAAATTATTGCGAACCGGTTGGCTCCTGCGGTTAGGAAATACGATGTGGCGCCGGAGGCGCTTCGTGGAGTTCCGGTTTGGTTTTTGCTTCGTGATCAAGATGGGGACGGTCAGGTTTCGTTAAAAGAATTTGCTCCGACGCTTTCTGTTTCGGCGTTGGGAATATTTGGTCGGTTGGACAAAAACGGCGACGGTTTTCTTACGCCGGACGAAGTCCGAACCGTAGTCGCCAATGAAAATCAGCCAACTCCGTAACTTGTATTCCGCAAGGTCAACAAACAGAAATTTCCTAAATGAAGAACTTCAATTACCCAATGAAGAATAGTAATTTCATTTGTTTTGTCATTTTGTTTGTTTTGCATCCTCAAAAAATAAACTTGTGATCTTATCAATTTACTAAGTTCCGCGTGTTCTGTGTATTCTGTGGCTAAAGAGAAATAGACCGTCACATATTTTTTAGCCGCGAACTCCGCAAAAACAATTATTCTTATGACTGCCATTATCGAACAATTACACGAAACCCGTGATATTTCCGATACTGATTTGAAATTGCTGATTGAGACGAAGCAGTATGACCGCGAACTGTTTCAACATGCGGACAGGGTTCGCAAGGAATATTACGGGATGGACGTGTATATACGCGGGCTGATCGAGTTTACCAATTATTGTAAAAACGATTGTTTTTATTGCGGGATTCGGCGGGATAACCGTAACTTGGAGCGTTACCGGCTATCGAAGGACGAAATCCTGTCGTGTTGCGAAACCGGTTACGGGCTTGGTTATCGGACATTTGTTTTGCAAGGCGGTGAAGACCCGTTTTATACGGACAAACGGATTTGTGAAATTGTTTCCGAAATACGGGAAAAATATACGGATTGTGCTATTACGCTTTCAATTGGTGAAAAACCTTATGAGAGTTATGAAGCGTTTTTTAAGGCGGGGGCAAACCGTTATCTTCTTCGTCATGAAACAGCCGACTTGGAGCATTACGCCAAACTGCATCCTGCCGAAATGAATTTGGAAAACAGGAAAAATTGTCTCAGAAATTTGAAAAAAATCGGTTATCAGGTAGGTTCCGGTTTTATGGTTGGTACGCCGTTTCAAACGACGGAGTGTTTGATTCGGGACTTACGGTTTTTGCGGGAGCTTGAACCGGCAATGATTGGGATTGGACCGTTTATTGCGCATCATGAAACGCCGTTTAATCGTTTTAAAAATGGCGGTTTACAATTAACGCTTCGGTTGGTGGGTATTTTGCGGTTGATGTTTCCGTATGCGTTAATTCCGGCAACGACTGCACTTGGGACGGCGGATCCGCAGGGGCGTGAAATGGGATTGCGAGCCGGAGCCAATGTTGTGATGCCGAATCTTTCCCCTGTTGAGGTACGGAAAAAATATGAATTGTACGACAATAAAATTTGTACGGGAGACGAAGCGGCGGAATGTCGTGCATGTTTGAACCGTCGGGTTTTATCTGCCGGATATGAAATTGTTACAAGCATTGGAAATGTCCGGTCACTCAAGGAGCAGCCTCAAAAATAAGTTTCGTTATAAAATAAAAATTCGGAAAACAAAAGTGAATTATTAATCCTTAAAAAATATTGAAATAAAAATGGGTTTTCCTTATCATTTTTTGAAGCAGGAATATCGTTATACGTGGATGGAAATTCTCAGGAAGGAATTGGAAGGATACGCAACAGTTGCAATGTCCAATGTTTCACCTAATAACGACGAGAGTCATACTGTTTCTAATGGCTTTGAAGATGTTGAAGTTATTGGCAATCATGGAGAATATTTCATGTTCTGGTTTGAGCGTTTTGATGAACAATTTGGTGTTATGGTGGGAATGTCCCTTTTTTTTACCAGTATTGAAAAACACGGTCAGGATATGGTCAATCTGGAAGAGCGAATTCATTGCGTATTTGATTCAATGAGTATTGCTTTTACGCCGGAAGCGATTGAACGATACGAAAAGAGTTATTGGACAAAATTTTTTCGTTTGTTTGGTTGGGAACATGTTGGTTCGCTTGATTTTGCTCATCGGCGAAAAAGAACAAAATTCCGCTGAAATAGTGCCAAATTTCTAAT
>JAITQV010000033.1 GCA_031288765.1 Planctomycetaceae bacterium | reverse complement strand
GAACGGCATGTAGGCAGAAAAAACTGCAATATTTCAGCGGAAAGTTTCATTTTGCAGCATTCGGACGGGCAAAACACAGGAATTGTAGTCCTACAATTGGTAAATGCAGCCCTACAATTGGTGAATGTAGTCCTACAATTGGCAAATGTAGTCCTACAATTAGTAAAATGTAGTCCTACAATTAGTAAATGTAGTCCTACAATTAGTAAATGTAGCCCTACAATTAGTAAATGTAGTCCTACAATTGGTGAATGTAGTCCTACAATTCGTCAATGTAGTCTTACAATTGGCGATATTTTTGGGGTTTATTGTTGATTTTTTGCGGTTTTGTAAAAGAAATACCGACAAACAACCGCTTTCCGTGCGGTTGTCTGCCGGAAGAAAATAAAACCGCTGAAATATTACCAACAAACCCTATTTTCAACCGGATTCTTCCGAACAAAACAATCGCCTGAATAATTATTGAAAAAAGGGTAAAAACAGAGGATTTACGCAAAACAAACCGTTTCGGACGATAGGATTGTAGAGATTTTTCGTAATATGCCGATCATTTTGATTGACCGAACATCTCGGTTTTGTTGTTTTATTTCCAATTATTTTCTGTTCTTTATTTTTTCGTGTTTTATGCTTTTGTTTGATTCTCTTCATCTTGCGTCGGCGGGGATGAATGCCAGCCAGATTGGGTTGCAGGTTTCGGGTCAGAACCTGACAAACGCCGAAACTCCGGGATATGTTCGGGAAAATCTCCTGCTGGAAACAGGAACAAGCCGGAAATTGGGCAATGGCACGGTCATTGGTACGGGAGTTCAGGTTAGCGGTGTGGTGCAGGTTATCGACAGATTCCTTGAAGAACGGTTGCGGACAGCAAACAGCGATATGTCCGCATCCGCAACTCAGGAAAAATTTTACACCGAACTCGAAACCCTGCTCAACGAAATCACCGGCAATGACCTAAGCACTTCGCTCAGCGATTTTTTCAACTCCATCGACAATATTTTGAACCATCCTGAAAATCTAAGTTATCGGCAAATGACCGCCGAACAAGGTGTTAAACTTGCGGATGATATTAAGCGTATTGCCGGAACGGTTGTGGAGATACAGCGGAATATCAATACCACCATCAACGATTCCGCAAACGAAATCAACAGGCTTGTCAAAAAAATTGACGAATTAAACCGGAATATTTCATTACTGGAAACAAAAGACGGTCACGAAGCACTCGGATTAAGAGATGAACGACTCAACGCCTTATCCGACCTCTCCAATTTGATTAACATCAAAACAACAGAAAATTCAAAAACCGGCAGTGTATCCATTTATTGCGGTTCGGATATTCTTCTGATGGACGGAGTGCGGAATGAAGTTTTTGTCGGAGCGCGTAAGGAAAATAGTGATGATACGGTTTTGGCGGAACTTTGTATTCGCGACACGATGACGCCGTTGGATGTTCGGAGCGGGACGGTGTACGGGCTTTATCAGGCACATTCGAAAATACTCGGCGGCTACATCGAAAAACTCAACTATTTTACCGAAAATCTGATTCATGAATTTAACAATGTTTATTCTTCGGGGCAGGGGTTGAGCGGGTACAATTCGGTAACATCGTTGGCGGCTGTCGATCAACCCGACCAACCGCTCAGTGTATCTTCTCTGAATTTTCCGGTTGGGAACGGAGTGTTCACAATTTTGGTCAACAACAAACCGTATGAAATCAGAATCGAAGTCAATGAATCACCAACCGCCGATCCGTTTTCTTTGAAACCGGTTGCTGAAATTCGCGGCACCAGTCTTAATGATATTGTGTCGGCGATTGACGGTATTGACGATATTAGTGCGGCGGTCAACATGCACGGTCAATTGGAAATCAAAGCGGACGATCCAAGTGTTGAATTTTCTTTTGCGAATGATTCAAGCGGGATTTTAACGGCTCTTGGAATCAATACTTTTTTTACCGGCACTAATGCTGTAACGATTGGAATTAACCGAACGGTGTTGAGTGATCCGGGCAAGTTTGCGGCGAGCGATGGCGGTGTTGGTCAAAACGCGGATAATGGTGTTCAATTAGCGGCGATGGCGGTTGCGTCCAATGCGGCATTGGGCGGGAAGTCTGTTAAGGAATACTATGACGGGATTATTAGTGAAACAATACTTGCCGGCGGAACAATGAAATCGATAGTTGCTTCGAACACGCTTTACCAACAATCGTTACAAACGCAGCGCGATTCCATAAGCGGTGTCAATATTAATGAGGAAACCATTTTGATGATGACATACCAACGTATGTTCCAAGCCAATTCACGTCTTGTTAGTGTTATTGATGAAATGTTGGAAACACTTGTTAATTTATAGTGTATCTATTCAGTGATTTGTTTTCAGTATCAATACTGAATCTTAACCCCGCAAAAGGTGTGATGTGTATAACCGTAGATAAAGCGAAACGCAACCAACGGATCGGAATTTCCCAACCCGATACAAAAACAAAAGGTAGGCGGCGTTTTGCCGAAGGGTTTTCACCCATAATTGCCTCGGCGTTAGCCGACCGTGAATTTTATACGATGTTGGTTGTTTCGATTGTCTAGGGCTGAAAGCCCTTCATCAGTAGCGTAGGGCAACGCCCTAATGCTGCTGTGGTGTTTTATATCACGAGTTTACAAACGTTTGGGTGGTTTTTGTTTTTAATCTTTTTTTGTAATTCTTTTTTTAGAACATCTCTCGGTTTGGTCATTTGTGGGATATTAATTGAATTATACCTAAGTCCAAACTATGAAAAAACTTAAAACACCACAGCAGCATTAGCCCCAGTTCGTAGTGAACTTGCCCCCAATAACATTAAAATTTCGTATCTATTCAGTGATTTGTCGGACAATAACGAGGGCAAACCTTATTTTCAACCTGCATATACTTTGAACGGTAGGAAATTACCTCTTTTTTTAATAGATACTTTGAACGGCATGAAATTACCACTTATTTTTAATAGGGAACCTCTAAAATTATTCATAAGTTCTTGTTTTTAACAACAAAACTAATTTTTTAAAATATCTCCATTAAAAAAAGAGGTAATTTCCTACCGTTCAATGTATAGGTTGAAGGTTATGCGAAAAGGTAAGGAGTGCCTTTTCAATTTTTTTGTTTATTTTGTTGTACTTTTTCCGAACGTTCCACCTGAATATCAAAGTTTTTTGCGGAAGCATTAACTTCAAGAGACAAGGGTGTCCTGGCAGCATTGGTATATTTTTTATGAATAACCGGCGGTTGCGTTTCGCTTCACCGCCGGTTATACACATCACACACCTTACAAGGTTAAAATCCGCACCGTCTGGCGAGGCAACTGCGCCACGCGGCGAGGCAACTGCGCCGCGCGGAGAGGCAACTGCGCCGCGCGGAGAGGCAACTGCGCCGCGCGGTGGGGCCAAAAGTATCTACACATTTTTTGGGAGGAGGAAGTTGGTTTTGGTGAGA
>JAITQV010000319.1 GCA_031288765.1 Planctomycetaceae bacterium | reverse complement strand
TTTTCAAAAACATTTATAGGAGTTGCAGAAAATTCGATTTGTTGTTCTTTTTCCGATTCTGTTACGGACAGTTGCGGCAATTCCGGTTTAATCGCTATTCGTTCTGCAGCGTAATATCGTAATTGCGAAAGATCAAATGTTTCACGGCAATTCGGACAAAAAGCGTTACGATTCGGAAAGTACAGCTCTTCCGTAAGAAACAAATGTCCGCAATCACAACAACGCCAACGGGTTTCCTTGTCGTTTATTTCCGTAACTCCGCCAATCACAAGGTTATTCGGAGCTTCCGAAAAGGAATCTAATGAAGTGTTTTCAAATTTCGGAAAATTATCGGAAACAAAATCTTCTTCCGGCGGATGAGTAAAAAGCCAATGATTAATTTCACCGACAATCCAAGGAATTTCAAAATATTTTGCGCCAATAGGAAATGATTTTTTACCATAAGGAATTTGAAAACCCAAGTTCAAAATATGAGAGAAAAACGTTAACCGGCTTGCTCCAAGACGGCTTCGCGGAACTGTCCAACTCCGCCAAAAACAAAGCCAACGAATTCGGAAATAAACATTATTGGGACGAAATTCTACAAAACGATGTACAAAAATCGACCACAGAAACAACAGAAAACAAAAAAGATTGATAAGTACAAAAACCAAGAGCATAGATTCCGCTTTCGGCACGGTCTCCATTATTTCCTGTAATGTTGCCGCCGGATTGATTGACCGAATATAAATGCAGAAAGCAACAAATAACAAATCAATATGGACAATAACTAAGAAAAGACAATGATAGATCAACGGAAGATCAAAAAATTGCGGATATTGATGTAATTTTAAAACATTTTCTTCCGTCCGAAGTTTGATCGAAGAACGGCGCGGAGGCGGACAACGTTTCAAATCAGCAACCTGAAAAAGAAAACCACAAGAAGGACATTGCGCCGCCGCTATATCAGCATGAATAAAATCGGTAGGTAATATCGAATGACAGTGCGGACAACGAACTTGTAATGTCCCCGCTAATTCGTCCTGCAATTTATTTTTCGTAATATTATTAACGTAATGTTTTTCTGCCGGATTGGGAATTTTCCGAAGTTGTTGACCTCGATATTCCTTATTTTTAAGAATACGGCGACCATTTTTAATTTCCGTATTTTCAGAAACGGAAACCGGTTGCGAATCGGTCTCCGGCAAAAGAACAGGAACTTCATTTTCAAATTGTTCAATAATTTCACGTATCCATTGCAATTCATGGTTACGAATATTCAATCGAATAACAAACGGAATATTTCCATTTATAGTAACAATACACCATTTTCCGTCACATCTTTGGAAAGTAATTTTGTCCGGTCTGGTTAACGTTGCGCGGCTTCCTATTCCGAAAAACCAAGTCGTTTTATGAATGGTGTTCCGGTCAATGCAAATCAATGATTCTTCGCATGTTAATAGATAGGCGCACAATACTAATAAACACTGGCAAACAATACCAAAAAATAATAATCCGGCGGCATCTGCAAATCTCCCTTGATATAATGCTACAAAAATCATGAAGAGAAAAGGGCTGCCGAATGTTATTAAGAACAATCGAATTTGTCTGAGACATGTTTCCCACGACATCGGAATAATGTGGAGAAACAAAGCCTCTTTCGTCCGATAAGCATGGACACGAAAAGGACTCGGATCAAAACTTTCATAAATGTACATATTTCACCTTACCGTTGGTTATTTTTTGATTATTTACGTGTATGGTTACGTTTATTTTTTATTTTCGACGCAATAAATTGTTTTTGTACCGCGAATAAAAAGCCGACAGTCAACCGTTTTGTTTACCAACGGTTTTTCGAGAAAGACATTTGGGTGTTGATAAGCAGGCGGAATTTTGTCCATCGGGAAACAGTGGGACGCCGATCTAAAACATTGCAGCCGTTCTTTTCAATCGCGTCGAGAATTGCCAAACCGCCCCGAATAAAAAGAGCAATATCCGCCCGAACACTCTTCGGAACAGAATCAACCAACGGAATTCCGGCTCGTAATCTTGCCCGCGCATCAACAACCAGATACCGGATCATTTTACGAAACGCCGAAGAATCCCGAAGATTTTCAATATCAACTCCGAATTGTTCCGCAACAGATTGGGGAATGTAACAACGTCCGATTTCTGCATCCCGCGCAACATCCTGCCAAAAATTGGCAAGCTGCAACCCTGTACAAATTGAATCCGACCAAATAAGTTGTTCCGGTGCCGGTTCGGTTTCGCAAACCAAATGAAGCACAATACGCCCCACCGGATTGGCGGAATACCGGCAATAATCAAGCAATTCGTCGAATGTTGCGTAACGGTTTTGAACTTGATCGCGGCGGAAAGCAACCAGCAAATCGGCAAAGGGTTGTTTCGGCAACGGGAATTGTTCGAGAATTTTCCGCAAGGCAACGTAAACCGGATGATTCGGAACCGGTTTGTCATGCCGGAAACAATCATCAAGCCCTTGTTCCCACCAACGGAGATATTCGAGAGATTTTATCCGTGATTCGCTGCTTCCGTCGTGTTCATCACTGAGATCGTCCGACCACCGGCAATATGCATAAACAACCTGAAAGGGTTGCCGGAGTTTTTTCGGTAACAACCAACCGGCAACACTGAAATTCTCATAATGCCGCTGCGTCAACCGTTTACAATAAGCAAACGCCTCTGCTTCGGAAATCGGTTGTTGGGATGTTCCATGCAGTCCGAATTGTTTAAGTTCTTCGGAGAACATTGCCGGACAATATTTTGATAGGAACAAGTTAAATAAAACGTTTTATGAGCGAAAAACGATTTTTCGAACACGGCGCAAACAAGGCAAGGCGATAATTCCGATTCCGAACATTAATATTGTTGCCGGTTCGGGAGTTGTCGGGCTTACTACCGAAATGAATGATTGGCTGACATTTTGCCCGCCTTCGGCAACATAAACCGTCAATGTGTGATCGGTTATTGTGCCGTAACCGATGGATTCCCACGTAATATCTCCGGTAATAGCGTCCAGCCAAGAATTTATAACACCGACGGCTGTGTTGTAGTAATCGCGATCATAATGAGCAGAGCCGCCCGTAGCAGGATTATCGAATGTTGCGGCATCCTGAATACCGAAGATTCCGTCCGCAATATCCCATGTTCCGGCGGTTTCGTGTATAATTTCCCAAACGACCAATTGATAAAAATAAGAGTTTGCATCATTGATAATATCTCCGTTTATATCGTAAACGGTGGAGTAAACGTGGGAAAAAAAGGAATTTAACGCATCTTTTTGTGCTTGTGTGTAGAGGGTCATCGTTGGAGAGTCCAGTGCGGTTGCGTTGTATTCCTGCCCGATGAACGGATCGTTAAATTCCGTCGTGGTTGACGTGTAGTAATCAATGCAAAAAATCCGAAAATTTTGATCGGTATCGTCATTGAAAATTTTAAGTGTTTCGGCGTTGTGCCAACCGGTTCCGGTCGGTTTATCTTTTATCATTTGAAAGTAATGGGCGTAACTGCGTCTGGAACTGGCATCAGCATAAAGTGTATCGCCGTACACTTTGCCGATTGAACTGATTACCGTTCCCAACAAAAGGACAATCACAAAAAATCGATACATGGTATTCATTGTAAATACTCCTTAATAAGAATCTCCAAACCATTTTGTTTTTTCGTAATTACTCGGTGAAATTAAGTAATACATAAACTTATACTCTATTTGCGGGTAAAAATCAAGAGATATATTTAATTGTCGCAATTTTTTTTTGCGGAACGGATTTTTAATGGATTTGATTACCGGTTTCGTATCTATTCGGTCGGTCGGTCAGGTAGGCAATTGCTCGCCTATTTTACAATTCACAAGGTAGACGACCTTGTAGTTAATAGTTAGTAGTTAATAGTGTTGGATACGAATTTACTACCGCAATGCAATAATTCCGCATGCGAACTATTCACTATCAACTATAAACTATTAGACCTTTTCCCTTACCTGCTCACACATTGAAAACATGGCAAAAATGTCGTATTCTGTAATTATTAAGCCGATTGTTTTTTTTGTGGATTTCACGGTTAAAGAATAATTGTATCTAT
>JAITQV010000740.1 GCA_031288765.1 Planctomycetaceae bacterium | reverse complement strand
TTGTTATGCCCCTTGAGAATAAGTGGCGTGACGGCGGAGTCATCACTTTCATCGGCAGCCACAAATTGGTTAAAGTTGTTCAGTGTCCACACGCCCAAAGTTAGAGCAAGGACAAACGTTACAATTGTTTTCAAAGTTTTTTTCATGATTGTTTAAGTTGGGTTAAATTGTTAAAAAATTAAATTGTTAAAAGGTTAAAAGGTTAAAAGGTTAATTGGTTAAAAGTTAAGGATCGCAGGCGTCTCGCCTGCATTGACCTACGGAAGGTCATTTTGTCATGGCGGGCAACCGTTCGCTGAAAGGCTTTCACCTATGGTTGCCGGAACTAGTTTTAATGTTGGCGATTTGTTACTAAAAGATTTAATTGTTAAAGGTTCATTTGTAATATAATTATTGTCTGAACTGTGATTTTTGTGATTTAGGTGATTGTGATGATTTTTAATTCGGAATCTTTTCAAAATCACCTTAATCGTATCAATCACATAAATCATCGTTCAGTTTTCTTCGATTCGGCGGAGGGATTCTTTCGCACCGGCATATCCTTGCGCAGCCGATTTGTCGTACCATTTTTTTGCTTCGTCCCGATTTTTTTCGTAACCGGATTTGTCGCCGTTTTCGTACCAATAACCAATCGTATGCTGTGCTCGTAGCTCACCTAAATCTGCCGCCTTCTGCATCAATTTTATTCCCTCTTGCTCATCTTTTTTTCCTCCGATATTGTACAAATAAAAATTTGCAAGATTATACAAGGCTTCGGGACAATTTTGCTCTGCCGCTTTGTGATACCATTCACGTGCCGCATCAAGGTCTCGTTCAACACCGTTGCCTCGTGCATAACAAACTCCCAAGTTGAACTGGGCGTCGGCATGGTCTTGCTCTGCCGATTTGCGAAACCATTCGACGGCTTGTTCAGGGTCTAATTCAACACCAAAACCATTATCATAACAAACACCCAAGTTGTATTGTGCGTCGGAATCGCCTTGCTCGGCAGCCATACGAAACCATTTTGCCGCTTCGGTATCATTTTTCTTAACCAATTTGCCCTGAAAATAACAAATGCCTAGATTGTACTGAGCCGCCGCGTCACCTTGTTCGGCAAGGACTTGATACATTGTAACGGTTGCGGAGTTGTCCTTGATCTTGTTTTCAATCTCTTGTAAATATTTTTTGGCTCTTTCGTGTCCTTGTTCTGCCGCTTTCCGAAACCATTTCACCGCATTTTCATATCCTTCCGTGTTTTGATAAAGAACACCGAGATTGCATTGCGCCTCCGCATAACCTTGATTCGCTGCTTTGCGATACCATTTGAGTGCTTCCGCCCAATCCTGTTCAACACCAATTCCATTACCAAAACAAACGCCGAGTTGATTTTGCGCCGTAACATGACCTTGTTCCGCCGCTTTCCGAAACCACGAGACCGCCTCCGTATGCTCTTCGTTTTTCCGGCAAACCAAACCGAAATGATATTGTGCCGGTGCAAACTCTTGCTCGGCTGATTGCTGCAACCATTTGAGATATTCTTTTCCTTCTTCTTCTAAACATTGGGCAAAGAAACATTGTCCCGGCGCAAAATTTTGTTCTGCCGCTTTGCGATACCATTCAGTGGCTTGGACTCTATCTTTTTCAACTCCAATACCGTCGCAGTAAACATCGCCCAGAGCACACTGAACGGATGCGGAATTTTGGTCGGAATGTTCAGACGCTTTTTTTACCCATTCGTGGTACTTGTCGGAATCTTTTTTGAAATCGTTCAAGCCGAAACAATAATTCAATGCCAGAAGATACTGCGATTCGGGATCGCCCGATTCGGCACGGTTTTGCAATTCTATTTTGGCTTTTACTTGTTTTTCAATTTCCGGCAAACACTTTTTTGCTCTTTCGTCTCCCTGTTCGGCTGCCTCCCGATACCACTTTAACGCTTCTTGCTTATCCGCTTGCACACCAATTCCTTCTTCGTAACAAGAAGCAAGCATTAGTTGCGCAAGGGCAATTCCTTTTTCTGCTGCTTTACGGAGATATTTTACGGCTTCTTCGTGATCCGGCTTTTTATCCTTGCCCAATCCATAATAGAGCGAAACGCCAATAGTGAGATCATTACGGGCATCAGCTTCTTCGGAGAGTTCTTCTGCTCGTTTCAACAAATGCTCTGTTTTTTCGGCATCGGTCATATTCGAGGTATCTTCATATTCCAATGGTTGTCCTTGTTCGGCGGCTTCATTCTCCCATCGTTTGAACATGTCGTTGGCGGCTTGATACCCTTCTAGGACTTCTTTCTTTTTTTCGGCAGTCATGGGTGAAAGGAAAAGTCCCCAAGCGATACCGACAAAGAGCAGGAATAAGATACACTGATAGAGTGGTTTCCATTTGCCGATGATTTTTTGTACAATCTGTACAATCACACCGAACAGCACCCACAAAAATAACCACAGTCCGATGAGTGCTTCCCGTGTTACTTCGTGCGGTGCTATTAAATGGTTGATGAGCAGTAAATCCACTATCCATCGGGACAAGGGATAGGCAATGGCAATGGTTAGTAACGTGTACAATTGCCCTGCTGTAACAAAAGTTTTTTTTGCCGGTGTGCTGTCCGGTGTGTTGTCCGGTGTGCTGTTTGATTCGTTGTTCGGTTCGCTCAACGGTACACTTCCATCAGAAGCAACATCTGATGCCGCGTTATTTGTTATAGATTCGTTAATGGTCAAGGGAAAGAGATTGCCTTCATTGTCCATTCCGATAGGATTGGAACAGCGGTCAAGCCATTCTTCATCGGCAAGTTCTGGAATCGGTTCGGCATTCTCTATTTCCTCAAACTGTTTAATGCAACAGTTCACGACATCATTGAGAAAATTGATCCAAACGATTTGTTGAAACATTTGTCGGCTTTCATCATCCGGCAAATGCAGCAACATAATCAATGTTTTTCCGTTTTGAACGTGCTGTCCCAAACAGAAAAACTGCGCACCGGCACGAGCAACACAAAGACCATTGTCGGTTAGCGTAAAGTCCGACAATGTCTTCATGTGATTGGAACAGATTGCATAGCGGTGGGTTGTAACCATACCGCCGATATGGGAACTTGCATCGGTAAAACCGCGTTCCTCGACGATTCGTCCTTTGGTATATTTTGCGGCGGCCTGTTCCGGCAATTGGGTATCGCGGACAAACATCTGCAAATTCGCCAATGTTTTGTTCAGAGCGGATTCGATTGTTTCTGTAGCGAAATCTTTTGCGGTGCTTTTATTTTTTTCTTTGCCTTGATCCTTTTTTATCACGAAATATAAAAGAATCCCAATAACAACCGGAAGACCAATGACGATTATTGTTATCGGAGAAATTAAACGTAAAAGTAAAAGTAACATTAAATAATTCCTTTCTTAATAGTTATTCTGTAAACTGTATTGCAATAGTTTGTGGGCTGCGTTTTTCAGCGAGAACATGAAAATGAGCGCGAGAATAATTGCGATTAAACCGATAACAATTCCTGCAAGATTTCCTAAGGGAGCATGTGCGGCAATGCTCAAAATACAAATCCATAATCCGACATTGGCGTTGACCGATGGTTTCAAGCCGATGATTTGTAACGTTTGATTCAGTTTTTTTCCTAATCCGTAGAGGGCAATGAATTGCCAATAGAGATTAAAAAGCGGAATGAACATGAATCCCACCGCTTTATTGGGCGTTGTTTGTGCGATTTTTGGCGGAATCTGCCGCCAGACGGCGTACAAGAACATTAGGTAAAAAATGTTGGAAATGATGAGTGCCGTTACGCCGATAAGGATCACACCGCCCACGAAACCGACATAGACCGGTTGAGGTATTGTTTCAGTATCCGCGTTCCATTTGTAACCGGGTACAGCAAGAAATAGACCGAGCCAAAGCATTGCGAGAACAATCAGGGTTGCAATAAAATAACTCCAAAACCGGAACGTGATTTTTTTAAGGTCTTGTTGCGGATTCGGTGAAAAGTCGGACTTTAAAAGCGTAACAACGTTTCCTGTACCTGTGAGTAGCAAACCGGTATTCGGACAAAACATGGCGTTGTCACCGTGACTGTCTTCGACTCCGCAATGGGGACAAAATTTTGACATATTCGATGTGTATTTTTCTAATTGTTGTCTGAACGATAATTTTTATGGTTGAGGTGATTGTTATGATTTTTAAAACCATAATCATCAAACAAATCACAAAAATCATAGTTCAGACAATAATCACCGTCCCGTTAGGGACGGTATGTTAGTAGGAAAAACGTTGTAAAAAATGGACTTAACCCCGCTAGGGGTGTGATGTGCATAACCGGCGGTGAAGCGAAGCGTAACCGCCGGATCGTCGCCCCCCTCCCCATTCACAAGGTAGGCAACCGCTCGCCGTAGCGGTTGCGTCGGCGTTAGCCGACAGCAAATTTATGTAATATTGGTTGTTTTGATTGCCTATCGGCAAGCGGCGTTTAGGCGAAACGCCGCCTACCTTGTGAATTGTTAATCGTAAAATCTGCGTAATCTGCGGACACATCTTAAATCCGCATGCGAACTATTCACTATCCACTATCTACTACTACCAACATGTCGTCCCTAACGGGACGTGTTGGTTAATTTCGTTGTGTTCCTTTTTCGTAGGGCGTTGCCCTACGCTACTGTATTGACTAAAGGGCTTTCAGCCCTATTTTCGGATAAATAACTGAATAGATACCCTATTTGTAAGTTAACGAAAAGGTCTAGTTTTGCCTCACCAAACTACAAATCACTAACTTCCAATCACAATATGCGGTTTGTGTTGTGTAATTTCAATCACAAACCACAAATTACCAACCGTAAAACCCAAATTTTGCGATGTTCCGTTCCCGATACGCTATATTTTTCTATTTTGGAATTTGATATGGTTTACTTCTTTGTATTCCGGGCTTGCTGCACCGAATACCGCCTTCACATATTCCTTTACGGCAAGCGCAGTGTCAATCATGCCGGTTTTGGGGGCGTAGAGCAAGGTGTTGCGTTCCTGCCGGGCGGTCGTAAGCGGCACGGCGGCGAACATTACGGCGTCGTTTGTCAATCGCAATTTGTTGAGCAGCATACTAAGCGACGTTACCGAAAGGTCAATTTCCGCCGGCATGTAGGTGGTTTGCGACGCCGCAAGGTCAATCAATTGGTTGAAGTGTTCGATTTGCTCGTTGAAACTCGTTTGCGATACTGAAATGTGTTTTGCCGGTTCGCCGCCAACTCCCGCAACATCTTCGGGTTTGATTTTTTTTGCGCGTTCTCCATGAATTTTGCGTACTATTTCCTTGATGCGTGTGATGATAGCGTCGGGCAGGTTCGCCACAACCGCCGCAGCCTGCACGCGGGTTGCCAACGGCGGTACAATCGCAAATTTCTCATGGCGGGCGCTTTCGGCGGCAATGTAATCGGGCAACAACGTATCTACGAGGTTCACTGCCGTTTGTACGGCGGAAAGTTGACTTCTCATTGCCATGGTTTGAAGTGCGGGCGATTGCGGATTGTACTTCATGCCGAAGCCTTCGCACACGTTAATAAGCAATTGGAAATGACCTATGTAGGTGTTCATTCCTGATTCTATTGTCGAAACCATAATAGTTAGTTGGCGAAGTTGTTTAATGTTGAATTAAGGTCTCTGTTCTGTCCTTTTTCAAAAAGGAATCAATACGTAATACAGAAAACAAAATGGTAATCGGAAAAATAACCGTTAAAACAAGCCACAGAAGCGCAAAGGAAGCTTGCGGAATAGGATGGCTAAAGTTATCAAGAGGAAGAATGCTATGGAAACAGCGGTAGAAACGGCGATTGACGTTATGATTTGCGGTAATAATCCCGCAAAATTGCTGTTTATCGGAATATCTTGCGTAGCCCCCCCCCCCTTCTCCATTTTAACAAAGAGTAAAAGTTCATTGGGGAAATTGCCGACTTTTTCTTTTTTTCAAAATTTGTTGTTGAAAACATGGGATTGACAAATCTGGTCTAATGAATAATTTCCGTTTTACCGGAATAATCTTTGGGACAATTAGTTTTTCGGATAACCGCCCAAGAAAATTTAGTCAAAAGTATAAAAAAATTGTATCGGTCTATTTTAATTTTGCGTTTTTTGGTTTGGGCTTTGAACCACAGAGTAGGCAAAGATCACAAAAGGAAATGAAAAGCAAACCGACAGTTATTCCAAAAGAGTATTGATTTATTTTCCGGTTTCGTTATATTCATGTTGGTTTTTTTACACAATGTTAAAGCGATACCCCAAACTTAAAAACAAAACCCTCTCAAACGGGAATAAATAAGATCATCCCAAGAACCTAACCGGATAATATTGTACAAACATGATTCGTTATTTTAATTCCGTCGCGGAAACAATGTCGGCTGATGAACTCAGATCACATCAGAACCGATGTTTTTCGGCAATACTCCGTTGGGTGTTGACCCGAAATGATTATTACCGTAAACATTTTTCAGCGTCGGGGTTGACGCAGCCCGGCGATTTCGACTCCATCGAACATCTGCCGGAACTCCCGACCTTGAGCAAAGAAGATTTTCGCCAAACATATCCGCTTGGAATGTGTTGTGTTGATAAGGCAGAGATTCGTGAAATGCACATGTCCAGCGGTTCCACCGGCAGTCCCGTCGTCATGCCGTACAACGAAGACGATATTGAACAATGGGCGGAATGTATGGCGCGGTGTTACGTAATGGCAGGAGCCGCACAGGGTAATCCCGTACAAATTACACCCTCGTTTGGTCTTTTTAACGGCGGGTTTGGGATGTATCACGGAGCAAGAAAAGCAAAACTTTTCGTCATCCCCACCGGCTCCGGTAACACTGAACGGCAAGTTCGTCTCGCAAAAGATTTCAGCACAAAAATTCTTTGCGGGGTTGTCTCTTATACGGTTCGGATTCTCGAAGTGATGCGGGCAATCGGAGTTGAATTGCCGTGTTTGAAAATCGGTATTTTCGGAGCGGAAAGTTTTTCCGAAGGAATGAGGAAACGGATTGAATCGGAACTCGGTATTGAATCGTTCGATATTTACGGAATGACGGAAACCGGCGGTGTCGGAACTCTCGGTATGGATTGCCCTTGTCATAACGGAATTCATGTCTGGGAAGATCATTACCTCGTCGAAATTCTCGATCCGGTAACAGGAAAACCTGTTCCCGACGGTCATCAGGGCGAAGTCGTTGTAACATCATTGACACGGCAGGCTCTTCCGGTAATCCGCTTCCGAACCGGTGATCTTTCAAAAATTGTTTCGCGTGAAAAATGTGATTGCGGACGAACGCATGTCCGTATTGCTCCGATTGTCGGACGCACGGACGACATGCTGATTGTCAAAGGAGTCAATTTCTTTCCGAAACAAGTCGAACACGCATTGCTGGAAATTCCCGGTGTTTTGCCGCATTATCAGATTGTGATTGAAGAATCCGACGGGGTTCGGGATGTTCGGATCAATGTGGAGGCGGACGAAACGGTAACAGGATATATGGTTGAAAAACATCTCAAAGAACGTCTCGGTTTTTCTCCCAAAGGCGATGTCTTCAAACCCGGCGAACTTCCGCGCCAGGAAGGAAAAGCCCAACGAGTATTCTACACAACACGTGAACAACATAACAATACAAAATAAAGTCACAACAATTCATGTAAATAATCCAAAAAGCATAATCAGAAAACATGCGAATAGGAATAAAAACAGATGATTGGTTTTTTCGGTCTTTTTGCGGACAATAAACTTCAGTGTTTGGACGGAACCGATTCTTGTATGGATTTCGTTTCCCAAAACGGAACTTCCCTATTGGTTCAAGGACTTTTAACCGGCAAAACACCGCCGGAAATTCTTAATTCTTATTTCAAAACAGGAACATTACCGGTTGACGGTTTGGAGGGGAATTTTGTTCTTGTTTTGGTTGATGCCGTTCGGGAAACGGTGTTTTTGTACCGGCATCTTGTCGGAAGTTACGAAACATATTACGCTCAAACCGCAAACGGTTTTTGTTTCGGAAGTAATTTGGCAACACTCGCCCGCCGCAGCGGTCTTTCGCTTCGTCCCAATGAATTCATGTTACCGGTCTTGTTTTTGTACCGGATTGTTCCGGGGCATTACACGCTTTTTGACGGTATTTTTAAGTTGCTTCCCGGTGAATTGGTTTCGTGGAAAACGGGAACTCTCCAACGTCGGCAACTTTCGACAATGCCCATGTTTGAAGAAACGCATAAAACCGGTGAAGAGGAATCAATTGATCGAACGGAATTTATTCTTGATAAAATACTTACCGATTGGTATTTGCGCAAACCTAATTCGGCGGTTCTTCTTTCGGGCGGTGTTGACAGTATGATTCTTCAGGCACACTGGAACAATATTTGGCGACGGTTTGAGACTCAACGTCCTCCTCAAAGTGCCGCCGTCGTACTTAACCATCCGTACACAAAACCCGATTTTGATTACACTATTAGTGCGGTTCGCCAACTCGGAACAGAACATCTCAATATCGAACAACAACCTTTGTGTGCGGAAATGATGAGCGAAATTTTCGCACAAACCGGTGATATGCCTAATCATGTTCAGTCGTTTTATTTTGCAACACTTGCGGAAGGAATGAAAAAAGCCGGTTTTGACGCCGGAATCTGCGGTGAAGGTGCGGACGGAATGTTCGGCAACAGTTGCCCGGACGACATTCTTTCCGCGTTGATCTGGCAACACAAAATTCCCGTACCGGTTTTCCGGTCTCTGATGGCAAAACTTATTGATTGGATAAAACCGCAAAATTATTATGCTCCGATTTTTCGGTTGGCGAATCATGTTGCCGATCTTAATTATCCGCAACATCCGCAAAATAATGCGGCAACATTTACTGATTTTGCTCGTGTTGAAGAGTTATTCGGGCGTAACGGAATGCTTGAAGCGATGCGGTATCGCCGAAGCATTCTTGACCGTATGGTTGTTTCGTTAAATTCCGCCGGTGATCCGTATAATTTACTTCGTGCGCAGTTGATTGGTTTTTTCGGAGAAGGAATTACAACGGCAACCTATTGGTGTTCCATGTTTCATCAACACGGAGTTGAAATGTACAATCCGTTTCAGGATTCTCGGTTGATTCGGGTTGTTTCGAATATTCGGATTGACACGCGGTTTGTTCACGGAAATCCGAAACAAGTGTTGAAGAAGGCGTTAGCCCGGCATGTTCCTGAGGAATTTAGTCGTCGTCCGAAACTGGGGTTTGGTCAACCGATTTTTTTATGGCTTGCTCCGGGCGGTTGTTTATTTGATGCCGTTCAACAAATCGACGATCAACCTTGGTTGCCCCCAAAAGCCAAAAAGGAAATTCTCGCAACACCCAATTGGTTTCTTTGGACTCTTCTCTGTTATGATCTTTGG
>JAITQV010000278.1 GCA_031288765.1 Planctomycetaceae bacterium | reverse complement strand
TTTTTTTCATTGCCTAAGTTTCTTTTTAGTGAGAAATGAAAACATTGGCGGAATAACAATCAGCAATTACTTTTCGTCTGCGATGCTGTTTATGATCAATTATTTGCCGATAACTTATTTGACTTTTGGAAAATTTTTTGTAAAATTTTACACCGTAAATAAAACCGCTGACATTTGTTGTACAAAATAAATTTAGACGCATATTTACAGTAACAAAATTAGCGGTTCGCTATAAACTTTCAACTATTCATTATTAACGGTACTTTCCTAAAAATCTTATCCGAAAGCGGCGATGCTTAATATCTTGTTATAGTACAGTGGTAAAATTGGGCTGCTTAATTGGTTCAGAATGTGTATAAAATTTTGTGTCATTAATTATTGTTTGTCAATTTCTCATTTTCAAATTTCATTCCGGCTGTGATTTGTAAATGACAGTATTATAAATACATAATTACAACGAGGTGCTTTTTAAGTGTATAAAAAAATAACTCTTTTGAATACCCAACTTTGCCGCAAGTCTTTCACAAGATTTGCGGTGGTGATTACTTTGGCGTATGTGTTTGCCGTATTGTTGACTCCGCAACCGCTTCACGGACAACAACTCGAGAAAATATGTAAAGATAGCGCCCGGCAATACTCCTGCATGTGGTGGGTTCATTCCATAAAAGAAAAACAACCACTATTATTCGCAGTTAAAACAAATCAATACGCTTTTATCTTCGATTACGAACGCTTGAATTTCCGCAACTTTTTCATAAAAGATGATAAACAAACCGTTAATGATATTTTGAAACTACAACATAACCAGATTTTCGACAAAACAGAAATACCCGGTCTGGTTTTCGGTATCGAAACCGGCAATAAATTACATCCCTGCCGTAAGTCGTCGTTGCGGACGGAAAATTGCCAGTTGATTCATTGCGGACGTTTTCTTCAACACCGTTTCATTAACAGAATCCCAGACTTAACCGAATGTAATCCGCATCATAGCGGTTTGGAAGTTATTGCGTGGGCAGACCGGCTGTCGCTGGTTCTACGTGTACTTCCTGAGGCGGACTTGCACGCCAAATCAATAGCAATGCAGTTTACCGTGCCGGAAAACTACCAAGAACTTCACTCAAAAAACAACAAATTTAAAGTTTATAAACATATCGCCAATAGAAGCGGATATATCATCACAACCTCCGAAGAAAAATCGCAACTCTCCGCTTCGGGCAACACCGTTGCCGCACGATTGACGCCGCCGGAGAATTTACAGGCAGGCAAACGATTACAGGTTGGACTGATTATTTATCCGGTGTCAGATGTGGAATCGGCACTGACAAATATAATGGATCAGGAAAATCATCCCGTGAAAATTGTTGCGTCTCAAAAAGTTCCAGTTGATTCTGCGCTCTCTGTCGGCTATGACCGCATGATGGGATGGCATACAATCCGACTCCGAAATGATGTTACCGACAATATCGATAAAGAAAACAACCGAATGGAAAAAGTCCTCTTCACAATCGAAAATACAACCGAACACGATAAGACAGTAAGATTGAATTTCTCCAAAGAAGACGAAATTTACGGTGTTACCGGAATATCAGGAATATTGCGCGACAACGACGGATATCCGACGGGAATACCCGTACAGTTATCGAAAAATTGGCACAATATTGATTTCAATAAATATGGAAAACACTTGTACGGCGGTTTATGGTTTCACGGTCTTACTATGCTTAATATCGCGGCGGGAAATAAGATTACGCTTGAATATACGGGAGTGAACGCCCATTGGGGAGGTGTTCCGGCAGCGTCGCACGCTCAATTGTGTCTGGTAGGCTGGAGTAACAATCAACAATGGGATCAAGCGGCTATCGGCGCATGGGGCGAAAATATTTGTTACGAACCCGATTTGGATCAGGCTTCGGCACCCTTGCTGGACCTGCGTCCGCTTCTGATTGTTAATGTACAACATAAAAAATGGGGATGGACAGGAAACGTAGGAGGTGCTGATTTTTTCAACCTTCAAAAAAAAGACGGAAACAGAGCTTGGCATACAGCAATGAAAACCCATTACAAACGTTATTGTCCCAACCTTACGGAAGTAATCTACGAAGGGGAAATACTTGGCGGAGACACAAAAATCAGATACGAGGCTTCAACAGAAAGATCAGACGATATCACACGCGGAATTTATCGTATCAGGATGGATGTTAAAAAAAATATAACTTTTAATGAGTTTAATGTTTTTCAGATGGGTGCGATGACCTACAATTATGCTCTCTCGAAAAGGATTGCTTTGGGTAACGAAAAAGGATTGTTGTCGGACTGGAAATCCGTCAACGGAAAATTTCCGATTACCGGAACAGATATGAAAAAACCGCTTACCGGACGTGTGCCGTGGTTCTGTTTATATGATTCGCAGATAAGTGAAAAACAGAGTAAACGTTATATCGGCGGCGACAGAGGGTTTGTTATTCGGAGTTGGAAGTCACGGATCAACGGTAAAACGGATATTCCTCCTTATTGGCAGGAAACAACATCAACAGATGAAAATCGCGGTCTGTTGGGAACGGCAGGTTCAATTATTTCGTTAACAATTCCAGATGGAATCGGATCGTTATCGGCGGGTGATTATATTGAAGCTGTAATTGAGATGTTTGTTTTGCCGCTTGCTTATGAGGACTATTACGGACCAAACGAAGCACTGAAAGAAGCCTTGAAAAAAAACGCCGGTACATGGCGGATGGCATATCGCGAAGCTATCGGAAATGATATACATGTTACGGCTCATGATGGGGTTGTTGAACAAAATTATCCGGTTGTTATTGCTACAAAAAACGATAAAACTAGTTTTATGATAAGAGGTGGAGTAGGATTTGTTCCGATAACGATCAGGGGACTTTCTTCGTACCGAATTCCCATACTTTATAGAAAAAATTCGGAGAAATGGGAAAAAGTAGATCAGTCACATCACGGAAACGATTTTTGGCAAACGGATTATGATCCTGTTTCAAATACATGGGAATTTACCTACAATATAAAGATGGACAATATAAAGATGGATACTGATGTTGCCGATAACCAGCCGACTTGTCAGGAATTCAGATTCGAGTTACACACTCAACCTTGATTATCAGGTTGATGCGGAGATTCGCTCATGGAGGAGCAAAAAGTGGAAAAAAAAAATTCCGCTGAAATAATGAAACAATTTTTAACTAAAAACTATTCACTCTTAGCTATTAACTAAAAATGAAACTTGGTTGGATTGGTACCGGAATAATGGGACATTCGATGGCTCGGCATCTTTTGGATGCCGGTTATCCTCTGAATGTGTATAATCGAACAAAAAGTAAAGCAAACGAATTGCTGAATATCGGTGCCGTTTGGTGTCCTTCGCCGAAGGCTGTTGCGGAAAATGCGGATATTGTGTTTTTGATGGTTGGTTTTCCGCAAGATGTTCGCGAAACAATTTTAGGTTCGCAAGGTGTTCTCGAAGGAATGAGACCGAACGGAATTATTGTTGACATGACAACAAGTTCTCCGACATTAGCACAAGAAATTGAAACGGAATGCCGTAAAAAGAATGTGATTTCGTTGGATGCTCCGGTTTCCGGCGGTGATCTTGGAGCGAAAAATGCAACGTTATCTATTATGATTGGCGGCGACAAACAAACAGCGGAATCACTTATGCCGTTTTGGAATTTGATGGGCAAAACGGTTGTTTATCACGGAGCCGGCGGAAGCGGTCAACACGCCAAAATGGTCAATCAAATACTTATTGCCGGAAACATGATTGGACTTTGCGAGGCGATTTTGTACGGATTTCGCAGCGGGTTGGATATGGAAAAAGTGTTACAATCGGTTTCCGGCGGTGCGGCGGGAAGTTGGTCGTTGACCAATCTTGCTCCGCGAATATTCAAAAAAGATTTTGCGCCCGGTTTTATGATTGAACATTTTATTAAGGATTTAGGTATTGTTCTGGAAGAATCACGCCGTATGGAGTTGAAATTGCCGGGTCTTGCTCTCGCAGAACAACTCTATATCACCGCAAAATCAAAAGGATATGCCAAAAACGGAACTCATGCTTTGATTCTCGCTTTGGAAGAATTAAAATAAGTTATCGTAACTGTTCGCTTCAATAACCGATAAATATTATGACTATTTAGTGAACTATTATTTGCTTTTGTTGAGGCAAACGGTATTGTCAATTTTTTAGAATTTGGTATCTTGTTAGGGATTGAAATGTAGTCTTCTCTCCATTGGAAAAACTGATTTCCGGTGGTCAGCGTTGGAATCTCTTGGTTCCTTGTCCTCAACCGAAAACAACCAATATATATAATGGGCTTGAATTTAGCGTTCGGATTGATTGATTCGGCAACCCGGTATCCAAATCATCCGGCGATTATTTGTGATAATCGATCTTATACTTATGCGGAGTTGGATAGTTGGTCAGCCAAAATTGCGGAAGTTCTTCTCTCGCAGGGAATGCGATGCGGCGATCATGTTACACTGATGGCTCCGAATGTTCCGGAATTTACGGCGGTGTATTATGCGGTTTTGCGTGTCGGCGGAGTGGTTGTTCCCATTAACACGTTGTTGTTGTCGAATGAAATCGCCGAACTTCTGGAACATTCCGATTCTCGGTTTTTTTTTACCTGGCATACTTTTGCCGAAAAAAGCCTTCTTGCTTTTGAGAAGGTCGATTCCTGTCAGGGGCTTTTTTTTATCGGAGCCAAAAGGGAAGAATTACAGGAATCCGTTCTTGCTCATTATACAGTTGCGCCTCTTCATAAACCGAACAAATTTGTTCTTGACGAAATACTAACGGTTGTTCCGGGAACAGTGGATTATGAACAAACTTCCTCCAACGACACCGCAGTTATTCTGTACACTTCGGGGACAACCGGTCGTTCCAAAGGAGTCGAACTCAGTCATTTCAACATTTTTTCAAACGCTCTTTACTCAAAAGAAAAAGCCTTTTTTCTGGATCACGATTCGACAACGATTGCGGTATTGCCGTTGTTTCATACGTTTGGTCAAACCGCCATTCAAAACGCTTCGATATTGGCAGGAGCGACAATGGTCATGGTTCCGCAGTTTGAACCGAAACGGACACTTGGTGAAATGGAAAAACATCGTGTTACATGTATTGCCGCCGTACCGACGATGTACAACTTAATGATTCAAATACTTCGGCGGCGTTCATTTGATATTTCGTCTTTAAAAGTTGCGGTTTCCGGCGGTGCTTCGTTGCCGCTGACAATTTATAATGAATTTGAAAAATTATTTGGTTTCAAAATTATTGAAGGCTACGGACTTTCCGAAACGAGTCCGATTTCCTGTATCACTCCGGCTGACAACAAAATTAATAAAGCGGGATCGATTGGGTTGGAGTTTTACGGAACTCAAGCCAAAATTATACGAAACGACGGTTCGGCGGCGGATATTGATGAAATTGGCGAGTTGGTGGTTCGCGGTCATAATGTGATGAAGGGGTATTACAAAGACCCGTCCGCAACCGAAGCCGCATTTATTAACGGTTGGTTCCGAACCGGCGACATAGCGCGAAGGGATATTGACGGGTATTTTTATATTGTTGATCGGTTAAAAGATGTGATTATCCGTGCCGGCATGAACATTTATCCGCGTGAAATTGAAGAAATTTTGTATCATTATCCAGAGGTTCGGGAGGTTGCGGTTATTGGTATTCCTGATGAAACGTTAAGTGAAAATGTTGTTGCCTGTGTTGTTTTAGCCGAAGGAGCCGAAGTTACCGTTATGGAACTTCAAAAATATTGCAGGGAACATTTAGCGGTTTATAAATGTCCCAAAGTAATTCATTTTATGGAGAGTCTTCCCAAAAATTCGACCGGTAAAATTATGAAACGGGCTCTTCGGGAAATGCAAACGGGCAAATAAAATTGTTTCAATAAATTAAAACGAATGCCGTTTTTTGTAATATTTCAGCGGAATTTTTTTTTCTAAACGTTTCCCAATAAAAGGATGTGAGAGTGAATTATTATTGAAAGAATAAACAAATTGCGATATACTTTTAGAATGTTCTTTGACAATTAGGTAATAAAACATACTTTGTAGCGGTAAAAGGGGATTTTATGCCCTGTAAAAATCGTTATAATGTGAAAAAGTTCGGGCTAATCGAACATAACATACATTATCGGACGTAACAAAATCGCCCAAATAACCGTTAAAAACGAAACCGAACAAGAACTCTATTTCACATTCGACGGTCATGGAAGTACAAGGGTTTTAACCGATCTTGCTGGTGCTATCGTCGAACTCTACGCATTCGATGCCTATGGTAATGCTCTTGGTTTTGACCCTTCTGTTGCGTTAACCGAATTCCTGTACAGCGGCGAACAATTTGATTCAAAAATCGGTCAACAATATTTACGTGCAAGATATTACGATCCTGCAACCGGACGGTTTAATAGACTTGACCCATTCTTTGGAAACTTGAATGATCCACAGAGCTTGCATAAATATTTGTACGCCCACAACGATCCTATTAATGGAATTGATCCAAGTGGAAATTCATTGGCAGGGGTAAGCATCAGTATTGCAATTGGAGTAGGGATAGGTGCTATTGGTGGGGGCGTATTGGGCGCGGTAAGAAATTGCGCATTAGATTTACCACCACAGACAAACCTATTTCAAAATATGCTTTTTGGTGCAATAATAGGAGGTGTTGGCGTGGTATGTCCTTGGGTTTGGTATGGTGCGGCTATTTTTGCAACAGCTGATTCACTTGCTGTTCTTTTCACAACTCTATCTGATCCTAATACAACATGGCAACAAAGAACAGCTGCATTTACTTTAGTAGTATTATCACTTGGGGCAACTTATAATAGCCGTGTTTATGCTGCACGGTTTGCAACTACATCAAGAACATTAGGAGGTAATCAAGTCTTCAATTTTAAGTTAGGAATAGGTTTCATCTCAAAATGGCCCAAAGTTATAGTACCAGAACAACCGAATCCGCGTTTCATCAATTTTCTAGGTCGGCTTAATTCGGATGGTAAAAAACCTGCATCATGGAGGAGTGGACTCAGACCAAGAGAAAATCCGAATCCCGATGTTCAGATTAGTGCTGGAGGAAAGTTTGATATACCCATTGAAAGTCGCACACGTTATCTTTATAACGTAGATGAAACTGGACATATTCGCATTACTTCGGATCCATCACCACGTATTACTGGTCATCCAGCTCTTGG
>JAITQV010000678.1 GCA_031288765.1 Planctomycetaceae bacterium | reverse complement strand
TCGGAATGTTTAGTCCAACAATCGAAATGTTTAGCCCAACAATTGGAAATGTTTAGCCCAACAATCGAAATGTTTAGTCCAACAATCGGAATGTTTAGTCCAACAATCGGAATGTTTAGTCCAACAATTCGAATGTTTAGCCCAACAATTCGAATGTTTAGCCCAACAATTTGGTGTAGATTGCCGATTTTTGAGGTTTTTAACACGGAAAACACGAAATTACACGGAAATTCGCGGAATGTTTTCTCGTAATTCCGCGCAATATCCGCGTCTTCCGTGTTTAAAATCCCTTCTTATCTTTTTTTTAACGCGGAAAACGCAGAAGGAACGCTGAAATTCGCAAATAAACACAGAATATTCGCGGAAAGATGTTCGACATTTTCCCACGTTTTAACGTTTTTCCGCGCAATATCCGCGTCTTCCGCGTTTAAAATCCCCTTTTATATTTTTTTTAACACGGAAAACACGAAATTACACGGAAATTCGCGGAAAAGTTCCCCGCATTTTTGGTCTGCATTGCCGGAATTTAGTTTTTTTTGCGTTCACTTCCCGCCAAAATCATAAAAAATTCCGACCCGAAACTCCCCCCTCTCGTTGCTTCAACCGCTTTATGATACAATACCGCCTTCCTTGTGTTCGGAAGATGTTGATAGAAAACCGGAAACCGCCTCAAACATAAGTTCGGGAACTATTAAAACAATTCCGCCGCCGTTCTCCGGCTTTTCACGCCGGAAAATAAAACCCAAAACAACAAAATTCCCCCGCGCAAAACATTAAAACGGTTTGCCGAATATCAACCCCCCACAAATTAAAACATTATGCCACTCGACCCTTACTCCATCTGCCCCGGCGGACGTGAAAAAAAACTCCGGTTCTGTTGCTCCGATATCGCCAAAGAACTCGAACAAATCGAGCAAATGCTCTCAACCCAACAAAATAACGCCTGTCTCGCCTTCATCGAAACCCTCGAAAAAAGTTACCCCGATCGCGCCTGCCTGATTGCCGCCAAATTGTCCCTCTTCCGCTCCGCAAACCAATGGGATAAAATTTTCCCGCTCGCCCAATCCTTCTACCAAAAAGAACCCAATAACCCCATCGCCGCCTTAGAATACGCCTATATCCTGGCGTTCAGTAAACAAAACCCCAAACAAGCAATCTCCCTGTTGATTGACGTTTTTGAACATCTCGATAATCCAGCTATCTTCAACCTGGCAACCAATATGGCTTTGCGAATCGGAAACGCCCTGTTCGCCCACGGATTCAACGCAACCGCCGTTGCCCTCGCCTTCCAACTCAAACAATTCCCCTCCGCCCAAGAACACGCCAACAATTTACTCTACAACACCCTCGCAAATACCAAAGTCCCCATCCTTTTGCGAAACATGACCTTCGATTTCAACTGCCCCGACCACTTTCCCAAAAAAGAAGAATTTACAGAGGCAATGACTTTGATCAATGTGTTGCATTGGAAACAAGGACTCGCTAAACTCGAATCCCTCACCCAATACGACAACCTCTGGCACGCCCTTTGGCGGAATATCGCTATCGTCCGGTTCTGGCTGCTGGAAATTAACGCCGCTTGTGATGCCCTTAAAAAATATGTTGCGTTCCCGGATGTTCCGCTGGAAGACGCCGCCGACGCCGAATCCGTCCGAATCTTTTTGACCGAAAACGGATTAGGCGACCAAACTCAAATCGTCTCCCTGGAATATGAAATCAACGACGCCGACACCGTTTGCGAAAAACTCCTTTCAAATCCGTTCTTTTGCCCGTTTGAACTCCCGCCGCCGACAAAAGATCAAAATGTTCCGCCTGCCAAAAAAGCGTTTCTGATTATTGACCGCCCTTTTCCGGCACCGGAAATTCCAATCACAATCGACAACGTCTCCTCACAATTGGCAACTCTTTTCGTGTTCGGTAAAGAAACCGACCGCGCCGCACAATTTGCCGTTATTGACCTTGCGGCGGGCGACCGGCTGAAAGTTGAACACGCCCTGAAAGATGCACTCGGCGATTTCATCACCAATCCGGTTCGCACTCAGTTCAATACGATTTCCAAATCGGAAACAATAGTCCACCCGCGATTCCTCTTAAATCGTGAAAATTTTTCCGCTGCCGATTTCAAAAAACTGGAAACAGATTATTACGAACAGGTTTTTATCAATCGTTGGTGTAAATTGCCGTTCGGCATACTGGACGGCAAAACTCCAAACGAAGTTGCCCATGATCCGGCTTACCGGATTCGCCTTCTGGGGATGATTCAAGTTATCGGGATTTTGCATGACGGACAGAACGCCGGTTGGTTGGCAGACCGCTTGCGAAAACAACTCGACCAGCCTGCCTACGAAACAATTGTTGTTCCGCCGGCTTCCGATGAAGAAATGAAGAAAAACCTCGAAAAATGTCCGGTTTGGCGTTGGCATCGTTTCGAAACGGAAAAACTTCCTACCGCCTTTCTGGCGGACGCTCTTCAAATCGCCGCAACATTGGAAGAACACCAAGCCGCTAAAAAATTCGCATCGGAATTACTAAACCGCCCCGCCGAAACAATGACGCAACAAATTCGGGAACTTGCTTACGAATCGCTGATTCTGATTGCACAGGGTGTGGAGGAGTTTGATACGGCTTTGGAGTGGATCGAAAAAGCAAAAAAAGAAGCCGCCCTAAAACATTCCCAAGATGCCCCTTACTATTTACACGAAATCCCGATTCGTTTGGCGCTTGGTCAGGTGGACAAATTCGGCGAAGCGGTTAACTATCTTATCGCAAATTACGGTAAAAATGAAAAAGTAATGAAAGTATTGCAAAGCATATTCATTCAATGCGGTATTGTAAATCCTGACGGAACTCCCAATACCGCTCTTGCTCGGAATATGCAGGCGAATATGCCGCCCGAATCAAACAAAATCTGGACGCCGGAAACTACCGGTGTTGCTCAAGACAGTACCCGCACAAAACTCTGGGTACCGGAAGGGTAAGACAATTCGGTTGATTACGCGCGGTTTTGCCGGGAGTTTCGGGCAATTCGCAATGCAACGCGGGAACTTTCGGAAAATTGCTGAAAAAAACCGGAAATAACCTCCCAAATTTATTCCGGCGTAATTTCCCGCAACTATTTACAAACCGCCCTTTCTTAGCCGGAATTAAAATAGAAAGAATTACGCAACCCGTAAAACTCGGCTGATTAGTCCGGCGGTGGCTTCGTCTTGGGTGTGCATCATTTTGACGTTGGTCTCAACTGCACGGGATGCAACAATCATTTCAATCATTTCCGTTGACGGATTGGTTGCCGACATTTCAAGATGACCGGAACGGATTCTCGGACGTTCGGCAATATCAAAATTCCGGTATTCGCCCTCAAGCCGGTAAACATTTTCACCGGTCTTGACCATTTCCTTCATATTAAGCGGTTGAACCAACGCAATTTGTTGGAGACGCCCGATGCCTTGTTCGTGCAGCACTCCATCGTCGGTAATATGCCAAGTTTTGGAATTGGGATCAGGCAGCATGACGGCTTCGCCCTCAATATCAAGAAGTTGGAAACGGCTGCGTCCCCATTCCGTAACAAACATGCCGTTTTGATCAACCTGAAAGTTTCCGGCACGCGTCAGGAATATTTCGCCGTTGCCCATATCCCGAACTTGAAACCAGCCATCGCCTTGAATTGCCAAATCCGATTCAATTTCAGTGGGAGAAATCGGACCTTGTTTAAATTCCGTGCGCGTTCCAATTGTGTGAACCCCGCCCCCAATGTCCGTAATATAACCCGTCCCAAATTCAATTTCTCCAATTGCCACCGATTCGGTATGGCGAGCCATTTGAAGAGCCAATTCCCGCTTAAAACCCGGCGTTTCGAGGTTTGCAATGTTATTCGCAATCGTTTGCATCCGATATTCCTGAGCCATTGCGCCTTCAGAGGAAATGTACAAACCGTAGGACATAGCAATTCGTTAAACTGTTAAACAAATAAACAAAATCGGTAAATCCAATTTCGTGTTAGCGTAAAATACTATATTTATATCGGTTGTTTTGGTTGTTCCGATTAAAGTATTTAGATAAAATGCCCGAAAATTCATAAAATTTGCGAACTCAAAAACGGTTTTTATTCAAACGACCAAGCCGTTAAATTATTAGGAATTTTTATATCTATTTAGTGGAATGTTTCCACAGAGTAATTCCGCGGAATTTCCG
>JAITQV010000595.1 GCA_031288765.1 Planctomycetaceae bacterium | reverse complement strand
CAGCCGACCGGGAAATTTGTTGGCGGACGGTTGCGTCGGTGTTCGCCAACCTTCGGATATGTGGTAGGGGCGAAACATCTTTCGCCCCTACATTGCGGCGTTTCGGCGAAACGCCGCCTACCTTTTAATTTCCTTGCGAACTCTTAACTAAAACATCGTCTGCCGCTTGGTTACAAACGTTTATCGAAATTTCCGCTGAAATATTACTGATTCTGACTTGTGATGTGTTGTTTGTAATTGCCGCCGTAAACCCAATACACAAAACAAAAATAAATCCGGCTGTGAAAAACAAAATCCGGCGCTTTACAGTATAAAATGAGACGATAGAATAAACCACATCGTTTGTTTTGATCGGTTTCAACCCTTCTATTGTTGCCTTTTGATGAACAACCCTACCGCAAATATCTTAAAACCACAGCGGATCCCAATGCCGGAACAACCCGCTAATGTACGCGCCGGAAATTTTTTGGAAGTCCCGCTCGGCTATACCCCCGAAATGGCTCAAATCGAAGCCAAACGTTGTATCCAATGCAAAAAACCGGCTTGTGTTGAAGGTTGTCCGGTTGGCGTTCAGATACCGGAATTTCTCCGGTTGCTCCGAGAAGGCTCTTTCGTCAACGCCATACAAAAAATTAAAGAAACAAACGCATTGCCGGCAATTTGCGGACGGGTTTGCCCGCAAGAATCACAATGCGAATCAAAATGTATCCTCGGTAAAAAATCCGAACCTGTCGCAATCGGACGTTGCGAACGTTTTGCCGCCGATTATGAACGCCAAAATGATTCGGTCAAAATACCCCAAAAACAACCCCCCAACAATCAAAAAATTGCAATAGTCGGTGCGGGACCTGCCGGTTTAACGGTTGCCGGAGACATGATTTTGTCGGGTTATGAGGTTACGGTGTTCGAAGCCTTTCACAGACCCGGCGGCGTTCTAATGTATGGAATTCCCGAATTCCGGCTGCCCAAAACGATTGTCGAACACGAAGTCGGCTATCTTATTCGGCTCGGCGTCCGAATGGAATTGAATCAGGTTATCGGTAAAACAATCACGGTTGAAGAATTACTTGACGATTTTGACGCGGTGTTTATCGGGGTGGGGGCGGGGCTGCCGATGTTTTTGAATTTGCCGGGCGAAGATTTGGGAGGTGTTTATTCCGCCAATGAATATCTGACCCGCTCAAATCTGATGAAAGCGTATCAATTTCCCAAATACGATACGCCGATTATTCGCGGGCGTAATGTTTGTGTAATCGGCGGCGGCAATGTGGCAATGGACGCCGCACGAACCGCCGTGCGTTTGGGGGCGGAATCCGTCAAAATTGTGTACCGCCGTTCCCGCACCGAACTTCCCGCACGAACCGAAGAAATTCATCATGCCGAAGAAGAAGGAATTGAATTTCTTTTTCTAACCAATCCGCAACAATATCTCGGCAACAAACAAGGTAAAATCCGTGCAATTATTTGCGACAAAATGGAATTGGGCGAACCGGATGTGTCAGGACGAAGGCGTCCTGTTAAAATCCCTGATTCGGCGTTTGAGTTACAGGCGGATTGTGTGATTGTGGCAGTTGGGGCGTTAGCCAATCCGCTCCTTACGAAAAGCACGCCCGGATTGGAACTCAATCAACGCGGTTACATAATTGCCGACGAAAACGGACGTACCAGCCGTCCGCGTGTTTGGGCGGGCGGGGACATTGTTACGGGTTCTGCCACTGTGATTCTTGCAATGGGAGCAGGGCGCACCGCCGCCAAAGATATGAATACTTTTCTTCAACAACATTCTCAAACATGGCAATGAAAAACAGAGAATTGTAAAATAGAGCCCGTTACAAACAGAACCTCAAACCCTTAACATTAACCGTTTTTAATTTTTTTATACAAATATGATTATCCGTTGGTCTCGTATTATTCCGCGATTGGTAATTCTTGTTTTGGTTATTGTAATCATTTGGCTCGGACGGAATGAGCTGATCCGTTGGCAACTCCGTTCCAATCTCCAACGTCAAACCGGTGCGGCAGCCGAAATCGGTTCTGTTCGGACGGATTTACAAAAAGGCGGTGTGATGATCGGTAATGTTCGGTTTTTCGATCCGAAATCGCCCAGCCGTGAATTATTCCGTGCGGAAAAGATTTCCGTGCAAGGCAGTTATGATGATCTTTTGTACCGGTATTTCCGGCTTTCGGAACTGAATGTGGAAGGTGTTCGGATTGTTATTGACGGAACAGACGGACAGGAATTGATTCCAAACCGTTTGTGGAACAAATTGAACGACCAAATTCCTAAAGAGTTGAAACCGCTCGGCGAACTTGACTGGTTGGCGCTTCTCTCCGAAAAACCGGAAGATGCGGCGAAAAATTTGTTGAAACAATTGGAAACATCCCAATTGCTTGCCGATTTGAAACAACGTTGGCAGAACGAAATCGTACAATTTGAAACCGCCGCCAATCTCTTGAAACAACGGTTTCAAAATACACAAGGATTGACCGAAAGTGCCCAAAAAAATGCCCAAAAAACAGACAATCAACTCCAATGGATTAACGAATTGCTCAAAGAATTGGAGGCAACCGATTCGGATATTCGAAAGTTATTGGAACATGTTACAAAGTTAAAATCGTCGGCGCAAGGCGATTATCAATCGTTGGTCGGTGCGGTTCAGCGTGACCGTGACAAAATTAAAAGTAAAAGCCTGCAAGTTCCGAAAATTGACGCCGAATCTCTTTCGGAATCGCTCATTGGTACGGAAATTAAAGAACAATGGGAAAAAACTGTTACGTGGGGTAATTGGGCGCGGTCTTTATTGGTTCCGGTTGAGGCGGAAAATCAAACCGTTTCAATTTACGACCATTTCGGTTTGACGCCGCCGAAACGTTTTCGCGGTGAAAAAATTCATTTGACCGCTTTGGATGCACGCCCCGAACTTCTTATCGAGACAACAAATCTGACCGGTCAAGTTCTTTTCGGTACACTTCCGGTTTATTTCAACGGAATTGTTAAAAATTTGGCGCAACCAATAACACTGGGTTTTTCGCCGACTGTTGCGCAATTTTGTTTTTCCGGTTCGGGGATTCCGGCATCGCCTGTTTTGCCGGAAAACAACGTTGTTATGGCGGAACAACTTCCGGCGGTTGTCAATCCCGATATCGTTCCGAATATTTACATAACACTTCAAATTGACCGAATCGGAGAAAATAACGAAGATCAAATGATTCTTTGTTGTCCGATGTATCAATTATCCGAACGGATTTTAGGACGTCCCGACAAACTGACAATTACTGTTTCGCCGGGAATTTCGCGGTTGGACGGAGTTCTGCTTTTGCAGGGCGAAAAACTTTCGGGAGAAATCCGAATAACTCAGTCCGGTGTCCGCTTTTCTGCAATGATGCCGGAAAAATCGCAAAATAAAGAATTACAGTCGATTCTGCAACAATTGCTCGAACCGCTGGATAATTTCACGGCAAGCGTTCTCGTAAGCGGAACACGTTCCGAACCCGTTTATGTTTTCAAAAGTAATATCGCCGACGTAATTCGTCCGCGAATTGAATTGTTGGTGCAAGAGAAATGGGACAAGTTATGCCGGGAAGCGGAACGGCTTGTTATTGAAGAAGCAAACCAAGGAACCGCAACATTAAATACAGTGTTACAAGAAAAACTTGATCCGGTTATGAACGGAATTGATACATCGCGGTCTCAATGGGAACAGCAGATTACGCAACTTTCAGGAGTTCCGTTTGACCGGCTGGTTCAATCGCAGATTTCCAAACTTTCGCCGAAAGATCAGCAACGTCTTAATAATTTCCTGAAATCGCCGGTTATTCAATCGTTGCTTCAGAACCGCCAGCCGGAACAAAATCCGCAACAGATTGATCCGTTAATTCAGCACGGTATTGACAAATTACAAGACAAAATACCGGGGTTGCTCGAACAGTTGCGGAAAAAAGACAAACAGAATACGAAATAACCCAATAAACAAAAAGGGAAACAGTTGCCCAATTTGAGTTAGTTCTGCTGAGAAGAATCTTCAACCGCAAGATCGTTTGTTATTTTATCAATCCCCGGTTCCATACGGAGCATCATTTCAGCGAGTTCACGTTGGCGGGAAGTTTTAACGGTTCCGCTTAACCGTACTGTCCGGTTCTTAAATTCAAATTGAATTTCCCGAATTTGCAGATGATTTTGAACTCGGCGGGCAATATCATTGGTAATGACCGCATTGGTTTGTTCAAATAAGTCTGCCGATTCCTTGTTTTCAACCGTTCCGGCAATTTTCCCTGAAAGCGGACGAAGCGGAAATCGGGTAAAATCAATCTTCAATCGCGGAGAATACCGTTTTGTTTTTGTATCAACCGCTTCTACAACTGTCCGGTTGGTTTCGGGAATCACTTCTTCAACAATTAATTTTCCTTCCACCGCAGATTTAACCGAATCGGTTGTATTTGTTGTCGGCTGCATTTTCTGCATCATTGATTCCATGATATTATCGATTGAGTTTTCGAGAGAGACATCACTGCCTTGTTCCCCCGTCAACGACTTTATCATCTCATCAACAGACGGAAAAATTTCTTCATTGGGGAGATCGTTTTGTTGTGCGAAGACCGCCGGACAAAAAATGCACAACAAAAATACCAAACAGATAATTTTTTTCATAACAACAACCTCTTTCATTTATGAATAATTAGAAACCGTTCCGCCGGCAACCGGCTTTTAATTCGCAATCGTGAACAAGGAAAAAACCATCTAAAAAAGGTTTTAATTTATTCATAAATCACCTTAAAATCACATCGGTTATCTATTAAATAACGGATAAGTATTTCTTAAAATAATACCATTGGCACGAACTTTGTCAACACGTAATTTGACGGAACAAAAAATCGTCAATCCAACCTCAAAATTCGTCAATTCCGACCAAAAATTCGTGGAACCTTTCCGCGAATTTCCGTGTAATTTCGTGTTTTCCGTGTTCAAAAAAATATTAGCGGGGATTTTAAACACGGAAAACGCGGATATTG